>JAUZPL010000140.1 GCA_030705955.1 Bacillota bacterium
GACACTTTAAAGGGTCTTTTTTTTAAGGCTCTGTTAAACTTGGTTGTTGATTTCCGTTCCAGACGCTCCAATCAACATTTTGTAAAAAACCAACATTCGCCTTTAACAGAGCCTTTTTTAAAAAAAGCACTTAAAATAAAGTAAAACTTTCATCAGCAAGGATTTTTACACTCTCACTGATGATTAGTTGGACAAATTAAGCTTTTTCAGGCAGTTATCCCCACCTTTTTCCAATCTTTGCAGCGAGGATAAAAAGCCCGTTCATGCGAGGTATTTTATTTTGGTTTTACTAACAGGTATCCTGTCATTTCCTGATGTAGAGCTGAACAGAAGTTAGTACATGCCAATGGGAATACCCCTGACTCGTCAGCGGTAAATGAAAATGAGTTCGTTTCTCCTGGCTGTATTTCCATGTTCTCGTTATATGATGTAATTCCAAGACCGTGAGTGATGTCTTCATCTAAATCAATATTCGTAATATGGAAGGTAACTTTGTCGCCCTGATTTACCCGAACAACGTCAGGAGTTTTACTTTTCGCATCAAAGACAAAGTGAGAACGCACCGCTATCCCGTAAACATCAACGTTTTTTCCATGTCGCACGATATGTGCATCTTTTTCTTTCCATACAGAATTAGGTCGTTTCGTGTCTTTTGGATAGACTTCAATTGGTTTTATTTTATCTGCTTTAACCATTTGTGCGTAGTGCGGTTCTGGGTCCGCTGGAGCACTGTAAAGCATCTTCATTTTCTCCCCAGAAATATCGATCAGCTGCAAACTTTCCGGATGTGACGGTCCTACAGATAAATAAGAATCCTTTGAAAGTTTATTTAAGGAAACTAAATAGTTCCCGTCAGGTGAAACAGAGTCACCTTCTGCAGCCGCCGCGTGACCTGGTGCATACTGAACAGGGATTTTGTCAATGACTTTACCGGTTTTATAGTTAAATTTAGTTATCGCACTATCAATAAACAAGGTGGTATAAGCATTACCACGATTATCAAATTGTGTGTGCAATGGTCCTAAACCAACCTCAACTTCTTTATGGCGTACTGATTCATACCTGATAATTGGTAATCCTCTTGCTTCACCTTGAAAATCTTTATTTTGAATAGCTTTAAACGTTTTTTTCCAGTCATAAACAGTTGCAGTTGGCGAAAGTTTTCCGCTTGAAATATAATAATTTCCATCTGGGGTTACATCAACACCATGTGGACTTTTAGCTACTGGGACTAAATAAACAAATCCAGGAGTTTTCACTGGATCAAACATTTTTGCTCCATTAATTACTTTGTAATTTCCTTTTGCAACTTCTTTTTCGATCCCTTTCCAATTGAAAATAACCAGATAATCTCGGTCATTTTGAGATGCACCAACTTCTAAGGTTGTATTTGCTTCTTCTGTGTTATAAGTTGACATCACAGCCCAGCCATTGGATGTTTTTTTACCTGCATCCGACAAATCGTAAGACCATGGCGGAAGCATTACTTCCCAAGCAAGGTGCAATTTTTTCTTGTTGAAATCGTACTGAACAGCCCCCATAACGCCTTTATACTTTTCTTTAAACTGGCTTACGTCAGCATATTCATGTCCGATTGGTGCTGAAAATCGAGTTGGTAAAAATATATATTCCGAGTTAGGTGTTACAAATGCTGCACAGTGTGGACCATTTAGATTTGGAATAGGCCCCAAAATGTCAACAGTTTTAAAGGTTTTAAGGTCAATGGCAGCAGCACGATTATTTTGAATATCTGTTGCAAATAATGCACGGCCGTCATATTCCCCTTTTGTCTCACTTATAGCAACATGGTGAAGATCTCCCCATGTAAATTTACCTAACATTTTTTTAGTTTCTGTTGTCCATCCGTACCCTGCGGCTGATTCAGGCGTAAAAACAGGGATTGTACGGATACGCCTCATAGATGGAACACCGTATACAAAAACATTACCAGAGTGTCCACCGGAAGCAAAAAGGTAATACGTATCCAGCTTTCCTGGTGGAACATATGTTTTTTCGGCAGCTGATTCATTTGCTCCTAACTTTGAGTTATTTGCTGAGTTAAGCTGCTTAAAGTTTACAAAAAATGCAACAGCGATTAAGACTCCAACTAACAAACCCGAAATGAGTGGTGTAAACCACCCTTTTTTAACTCCCTTCATTATTTCCCCCCCTACTCTTCTGTTAATAGCTTACTGATTTTATCTTTTTGTTCCCCAGTCAGCTTTAGGTTTCCGAGAACTCCTGCCATAACTGGACTTTTTGGATTATCCAAATAATCGCGAAGTTTCATTCCGTATTTATCCTTAATAACTGTTCCCATCATTGGTTTCGTTAAATCTGGTCCTTGCTTTCCACCATCTAGTCCATACTTGGACATCGAGTGACAGGTGATGCAGGTTGCTTTAACAAAAATCTGTGCGTCTGGATTTGTTGCTGTTTTCACCGAGTTGTCTTGTTGTTTAGCTGTTTCTTCTTTGGCTGCCTTCTTTGGCTGATCTTTTGAGTTAACAGATTCAGTCGCACTAACAGGTGCATTTGTATGGGTAACTATTTTGGCAATCCCAATTGTCAAAACCAAACCTACAATAAGGCTAACGGAAAAAATGCTTAGAAATCTAGTCATTTCTTCACCTCCTCTATCCATTTTTGTTTTCCTGTTGCAGTTATGAAATTACTCTATTGACAAGTTATAAAATGTGATTTCGCTCACATTCCAGTTTGTATTCATTAAATAGTAAAAAGATTGTTAAAGAAGTAAAAATCTTAAAAATTGGATCTTGTCTTGAAGAAAAAGTGGATGAGTACGGTCTTCAAAAGGGGAAAAATTACCGCGGGCCTTACCTGTTATATCATTAATGACTTGACAAATAGCATAGTATAGCGATTTAATTTCAGTGTTGGTGCATATCTCATTAAGCTTTAATAAAGAGGGGGTTAGATGATGGAATGGAAGCCCGATAAACAAGGCGATATCCCTTTATACCAACAAATTGCTAATTATATTCAAAAAAGAATTGCCTATGGTGAATATCCACCAGGTACGATTTTGCCATCCGAACGTAGCTTAGCTAAAGAACTGGATGTAAATAGAGGCACCATTATTTCCGCGTACGATGTGTTATATTCAAACGGAATGGTGGAACGAATTAAGGGGAGTGGCACAAAGGTTAATAGGGACATGTGGGGATTATCTCGCACACGAATCCCCAATTGGGATCTTTATGTTGAACGTGGTTCTTTTTTGCCTAACCTCCCGCTATATCAACATATTCAAGGGGAAGTTCATGAAAAGAATTTAATTAACTTTGCCAGCGGTGAACTAGCACATGATTTGATGCCTTATGATGTGTTTAGGGATATCCTCACCAAGCAAGATTTTCATCAATCACTTGGCTACGAACATCCACAAGGAAACTTGGACCTTCGGGATATGATTGTTAACCATTTAAAGGAATTTAAAAGCATCGAATGCTCAAGTCAATCTATCCTAATCACTTCTGGAGCGCAGCAGGCTCTCCATCTTGTCATTCAATGTTTATTAAATAAAGGCGATTCTATTGCGTATGAAGATCCTTCGTATGCTCATTCGCTCCCGACATTTCGAGCAGCGGGTTTAAAAACATTTAAACTTCCGATAGGAAAGAATGGTTTAAACCCTGAGGATATTTTATACCTGTATAAAAAACATAAAATTAAAATGGTGTTCCTCAACCCTATCTTTCAGAATCCAACAGGAACTGTTTTATCTTTAGAAAAAAGGAAGAGGGTTTTAGCCATCACTCAAGAATTTGGAATCCCAGTTGTAGAGGATGATCCATACAGCTTAATTTCATTAAACGATCGAATAAATACCTCCACGCTAAAGTCACTGGACAAAAGTGGAACAGTCCTTTACATTAGTTCACTTTCAAAATTGGCAGCTTCAGGACTCCGGATTGGATGGATCGTTGGCCCAAATAATGTGATCCAGCGTTTGGCGGATGCTAAACAACAAATAGATTTTGGACATAGTATTTTCCCACAATGGGTTGCTGCTGAATTTCTTAAATCGGAATCATTTAAAGCAAATTTAAAGCACTTAAAGCTAGAGCTTATTGAGAAGAGAAATATATTGATTTCTTCGTTACAAGAGGAACTATCGAATCATCTTTCATTTCAGAAACCAGAAGGCGGAATACATTTATGGTGTCGACTTGATAATGAGGTAAATGAATACAAATTACTGGAAGAGTCTTTAAAAAATGGTGTTGCTTTTGTGCCAGGAAGTTTGCTTGGCACAAAAACTGGAAACATTAGATTAACATTTGGAAGAGTTGAGACCCATTTAATTCAAGAAGGTGTCTTAAGATTAAAAAATGCGTTACTGAAGCTAAAAAAATAATTCCTTATAAACTTAAATTCTAATTGCACACTAAAGACTTCACTCGATAGATAGAGTGAAGTCTTTTTATTTCTTTATGTAAATTGAAACGATTCACGAGAATTACATACACTCCTTAGAGTGCTACCAAACTCATCACCCAATATAATTATTTTGGAAGAACAAGTCTTCATCTTTTGGTACTTTCCGTAATGACCCATCAGGTCCAAAAAATAGTAGACTACTCTGCGGAGTCACTCCACTAGATTCGTCTTCACTATCATTAACCCCAACAACCAGATAGATTCCTGCTTTCTTCGCCGCTTCTCCTATCCTTTTAATTGTATTACCGGGGACAGATACTGAATTTCCCCTAAACCTTAGCCCATCGTTTCGCTCTTTCATCTTCCGACTGCTTAAACTTATACCAAAGCTTAAACCTCCTGGAATAAAGATTTCAGGAAAAACAACCACATTTGCTCCCTTTTCTGCAGCCTGTATAATCATGGTAACCGCTTTTTCTGTATTCGCTTCACAATCCATAATTACCAGAGGTGCTTGGACAACAGCTACACGTGCATTTTGATTTTTATCGTTCAATTCAATCTCTCCTATAATAAAATAATCTATTTTAATTTTATGATAAAAGGAAGAGAAAGAAATAGAACCATCCAATTTAACAATAATTGTATCAGCCACTTTTTATAATTGTGCTCCTTGGATAAAATACCTTTGCTGCAATCATCCAGTCGGTCCTGACATCCGATTTTTATACTCCATTCATATAATTTTATTTATTGGGTAAATATTCATTTAAATGGTCTAGAAAAAACCATACACTTTTTGAAAGACGTTCAGCTGGACGTGTCATAACATTTGTTGTAACTATATACGACTCGAACCCATTCCAATACTTTAATTTCCCACAAAGAATTTCCAATTCCACTGCAGATTTTAGTGCTACACCATATCCCATACCCCCCATTACAAATTGCTTAAGGGCTTCAATTGAAAACATAATTATTGCTTTTCCCCCTATTTGTTCATCCATTAAAAAAGGAATGTCAGAAGGAATTAATATCTGTTTTGATTGAATTGGAAATGTAAACCTTTCGATTAGCCATTCATTGAGTCGTTTCTATTACAAAAACTTCTTAAATGCCAACACCGCATTATGTCCTCCAAAACCAAAACCATTTGAAATAGCGTAGTTTATTTTTGTTTTAACTGCATGGTTTGGAACATAATCTAAATCACAATCTTTATCTGGTATTTCGTAATTAATAGTTGGTGGAACAATATCTTCCATAACACTTTTGAGTGTGATTATAGCTTCAATTCCACCTGCTGCTCCAAAAAGGTGTCCAGTCATTGATTTAGTAGAACTTACCTTTAAGTTATAGGCATGGGTACCAAAAACACTTTTAATAGCATTCGTCTCTGATCGATCTCCTTCAGGGGTACTTGTCCCATGGGCATTAATATAATCTACGTCAGTCAATTGGATATTTCCCATATCTAAGGCTAACCTCATCGCATTTGCGGCACCACGGTAATCAGGGGAAGTAATATGATAGGCATCTGTTGTGGAACCATAACCTACGATTTCTCCTAAAATTGTCGCTCCTCTTTTTCTCGCATGTTCATACTCTTCTAAGAATAAAACACCTGCTCCTTCAGACATAACAAAGCCATCTCGCCTACTGTCAAATGGGCGACTTGCGTTTTCTGGAAAGTCATTAAAAGTAGACATTGCTCTCATTCTTGAGAATCCAGAAAAAGCCAATGGATTAATAGGAGCCTCAGCCCCCCCAGCTAATATACCATCAGAATATCCATGTCGAATATTTAAAAAAGCCTCCCCAATCGCTTGATTCCCTGTTGCACAAGCAGAAACTGGTGAAAAGCTTGGCCCCATAAAACCCGTTTTTATAGAAACCATTCCTGACGCCATATTACTAATCATCATAGGCACCATAAATGGTGAGACTTTTCTTGGTCCTCTTTCAATTAATGCCCTATGATTGTCTAATGTAGTATTAATTCCTCCTATACCGGAACCAATATAAACACCTAATCGCTCCATATTTTCATTTTGAAAATTGAGATTTGCCTGTTCTAAAGCCTGCTCGGCAGCAGCAACCGCATATTGTACAAATAAGTCATACTTTCCTAATTCTTTTTTATCGAAATATTGCTCTGCCTCAAAGTCGTTAATATAGCCTGCAATTTGAGTATTAATATTGTTGAATTCATCAGATTGAATTTTTTTGATACCTGATTTACCTTCTTTAATATTCTTCCAGAGCGTTCGAACTGTATTTCCTAACGGTGAAACGACTCCATATCCTGTAA
>JAUZPL010000141.1 GCA_030705955.1 Bacillota bacterium
AATCACACAAAGTTAACGGTTACAATTGTCACGGAAAAATGGAATGAATTAAGTGAAGCCTTGATTAATTTGCATCGGCGGGGTGTCACGATGACAAATGCTGAGGGCGTTTATACCCATCATCCGAAAAAGGTTTTAACCACTGTCATTACGAAATATGAATTAACTGAAACAAAGGAAACCATCCGAAAACAAGATCCAGGAGCTTTCGTACATATTACAAAAGCTATTGAAGTAATGGGGAGGTTTAGGAGAGAGTAAGAAAGAGCCGAAATGGCTCTTTTTTTAAAAAGAATTTTAAAATATTAACCATCTGTTCCAACACCAGTTTGGAGCTTTTTTTTGCCTCTTCTTACTTTAATCTCAACTGTAACGAATAGTATAATCGGGAAAATTACTTGAAAAGGAAATGCATAATAGGCATATACTTTAAATGCCCAACCAGCCATTTCCATAATACTATCATAAAGGGTATATGAAAAATAAACCATTAATAGCGCCACTTGGATTACGATTGATCGATAGTCATTTAACCTTAAAAGTTTCGCAATACCTTTGCAAGTTACCAACAAACAAATACTCGTTTTAATAAATACACCAAAAACAAAATCAACTGCAACAGCTAATTCAATTCTTTGCAGAAAATCACCTAAAGAAACCATACTTACTGCAATATGTGCTGGAAAATAGAATTTTGAGTATGTACTTCCCAACACCGTAATATTCCTAAAGGTAATCATGAGAATTAATAATCCTGCAATGACTGTACCAAGTAAGTAAACCCTATATGGTGATTTATTGGTTTTTAATGAAGAAAAAACACCCATTAATAGAACAGATTCCGCAAACGGGAAAGAAAAGACAGAGAACCCACCTTTTATTATTGGTAAAAAACCATTGCCGAGTATTGGTTTTAGAAAATGAAAGTACATTTTAGGTATTGCCATTAAGCTTACAGTAGAAACAATAATGATTAAAATCGGAAGAACAGCTGCACTTATCCTTCCAATCACTTCAATTCCAGACGTAACAGCAACAGTACATATTATCCCTATACAAAGCATGGGAACAATCATCGGTGTTTCCGGTATAGCAATTGTATTAGTAAATTCACCAAAATTGCGAATAACTAACGCACCCAAATGAAAGGAATACCAAATATAAACAAGCGCAAACAGTTTTCCAATCCATTTTCCAAAGGCCCAATCTAAAATATCAAATAGATCCTTTTCAGGAAAAAGAGATAACAGCCTGGCATAGATTAGGATTACAGGGACTGCCATAACCACACCTAAGATGACACTTATCCATGCATCATTTTTAGCTTCACCACCCACTCCAAGAATAAATGAGCTGCCAATGTAATAAATAATCAGTACAAACATAGCTTCTTTATCTGATATTTGTTCCTTGCGCATTTTAGACCAACTTTCTAATGACGAACATAACCATATTCTTAATTGGCTCTGAAGGACTCGGAATATTTACATCAAAACTAAGGAGGACAGCAATGGTAAATGAGCAAAATCCAAATCCTGCATTCACCCAAAATTCACGCCAATGTTTTTGATGATAAAAGGGGATTAACTCAAATAGAGCTAGTAAAGAATATCCAATAATTATTAATACAATCATATTAATCCCCCATTTTTATAGATTGTGAAAAGATTCCACTGCCTTTTATTTTAACTTTGACCTTCACATTAACTTTTAACTCCTTAAATTTATCATCCCAATTATTCCCTATTTGATTCCAAATCCTTGGATTATTCTCTCGAAGATTTTCACCAAATCCAAAAATATCGACCCCATATTTAGATTGAACTTTTTTTATACAATCCCCAACTCTCTTTTTTATCACTTCTTCAGTTCTACTAGTTAATTTTTTTAGTTTTATTTCGTCAGTCAGATTCATACTTGTTGGAATTTCTTCTAATGAAACAGTTGTATTAATATTAACGTTGAATTCTATATTATGATTGGCTTTTACAATAGGCTCCATCTTTGTTTTACTTTTAAAAATTTCCAAAGAAACAGGTTGGGAATTATTTACCTGAACTCCATCTAAAATTAAACCACCTTTTAATTCATCTTTAACAAAAAGGACTGATTTACTTTCCCGTCCATTTAAAAATCCGATTAGCGTAGCTTTCTTAAAAATAGCTAACCCCATAACTTGAGGGGTTGAAATATTCTCAGAGGTGCTTATGTTAACAGTAGGTACGACGTTTGAGATACCTGGGGATTCTAAGTCATTGATAAACTTCCAAAGTTCTGTAGTTGGTGCTTTGCTTAAGGATTTTTCATTCTTCAGTGTATCTGCTATTTCAAAAGATTTAATTTCATCTGTTACACCCTTTCCCTCTAGTATCTCCCTGGCTGTTTTCTCCTTTGAAATAAGAAGATAAACATCTGACCTTGTTTCAGCGTCTCGATTATACCAATCAATAACCCGTAAAATTCCATTTTCCGCAATATCTTTACTGATAATGACTAATTTTGTATGACTCCAATATAGTTTTTTCCCTGTCAAGGAAATAGCATTTCTTACTGCATCAAATATCGTTTTCCCCTCCATTGTAAGGAGCTTTGAAGTTGCTTTCGTTTCCTTGCCTCCACTAATTTGAACAATTTCAACGGTTACACGAAATGGATTATTTTCTCCTTTATCAATTGCTACCCCTGCGACAATAGTAAGTTTCTCAATCTCTTTATAATTCCAACAGCCAGCAAGTATCATTACATTAATAAATAAAAAAATTGTCAGCAGCAGAAATTTTTTCATTTAGGTTTACTTCCCGGTGTTTTTTTCATAGAATGTCTAACTAAATTTCTAGCTCCAATAATCTTAGGCCGTAATGTCATTGACCACCATGGGGAACGAATCCAAATATCCTGCCCATTATGATTTTTCACGGAGGAGAGCCCTAACATAAAAGGGACTCCAAAAGATCGTACGTTCATTAGATGCAATGTCGCAAGAATCATTCCGAATATATACCCATAAATCCCTAAAACGGATGCTAGAAGTAGGAAAAATAAACGTAAAACAATAACAGATCCGAGAGCGGTAGGACTTAACAATTTCATAATCCCTGATATAGCCGTGATAATGATAACGGGGGCACTAACAATTTTTGCTTCTACGATTGCTTGACCTAACACTAAAGTCCCAACAATATTAACTGCCTGCCCAATTGGAGTGGGCATCCTCGTTGCAGCTTCCCTTATAATATCGAAAACTAGAAGCATAAAAAATAAAGCAAAAGCACTTGGAAAAGGGACACCTTGACGTGCCGAAGATATACTAATCAAAAGAGGTGTAGGCAACATTTCTTGATGGAAGGTCACTATTGCTAAATATACAGCAGGTAAACCAGTTGCAACGAATACCCCTACCATTCTTAATAATCGGTTGAAGGAAGCAAAAATAAAATTATTATAATAGTCCTCATCTGATTGGAAAGATTCGGCAAGTACAAATGGAACTGTCAAAACAAATGGACTTCCATCTACTACAACTGCTATTCTTCCTTCAAGTAACTTTCCGGCAATAACATCAGGCCTTTCACTGTATCCAACTGTTTCATATGGGGAAAAAGGAGCGTCTCTTATTAGCTCTTGGATGTAGCCGGAATCGAGAATAGCATCAATTTTAATGGCATCCAATCTTTTTTCCAATTCAGCTAATATTTCTTCTAATGCCAATCCTTCTAAATAACAAATACAAACCTTCGTGTGGGTTCTTTCACCAATTTCCCTAAACTTAAGCTTTAAGTCTGGAGTATTAATTTTCCGTCTAATTAAGGTTAAATTGGTCACAATAGATTCCGTAAAACCTTCCCGTGGCCCACGTACAACCTTTGCAGACTCGGGCTCATCAATGGATCGTGACGGCCAGCCTTTAGAACTTATCATGAGGGCATTATCATTTCCCTCTAACAACAAAATGGTGTCTCCACTAATCACAGTAGCAACCAATTCATCAAAGCGATTGACCATTTCCACATTATTGGAAACAATAATTTTATATTGCAATTCTTCTAATAAATGGTTAGTTTGAATTTCTTCGCTAAGATTATTTTGCAAAATAGGTTGAATAACATTTTCATTAAGCAGATCGTTATTTACCATTCCAGCTAGGTAAATGAGACAGCATTTAGCAGTTGGCAAATACTTATTTTGAAACTTCCTTATTATTAACATTTCATCATCACGAAATAAATTTTTAAACATTTCAATGTTCGCTTCAAGTGATTTCACTAATATATGGTCTTCTTCTACGGTGTTGTTCTTATTTTGGTCAAGAATATTCTTTTTGCGAATCATTGAATCTCACCTCTTGATTATCAATGTCTAGTATTATTTCCAAATACAAGCACTAATATTTTCATTCAATTCACTTTTCAATGATTTTAAAGTTATTTGAAAGCTAAAAGGAATAGGATTATTTTTATATTTAATGAGTAATATAATAAAAAGAGTGAAAATAGGAGATGATTTCCAATGATATTCAACTTTGATGAATGGAATAAAGAAAAGAAAGAGTCTTTAACAGATGGAGAGGAATGGGCAATAATTGAAGATGAGAGTCATTCGGTCAATGAAGAGGATAAAACTGAATTTGATTTGTTTGGAACAGCATTAAATGAACTCTAGGGTGGGGAAAACTCTTTGATATCGCATCAAAGAGTTTTATTTAACATGATACAAGAAAATTTTAATTAAAATTTATTTCAAGTGATACCGGGCAATGATCGCTGCCCATAATATCCGAATGAATCTTTGCGGCATGCAGGCTGTCACATAGTCTTTCAGAGGCAATAAAATAATCAATTCGCCACCCAATATTCCGCTCGCGAATCTTACTCATATAAGACCACCACGTATATGCTCCTTCTTGGTCCGGATAAAAATGCCGGTAACTATCGACAAAGCCTTCTTTAAGTAGCGCAGTCATTTTTCCCCGTTCCTCTGGGGTAAAGCCAGAATTATTTTGATTGGATTTTGGATTTTTTAAATCAATTTCCTGATGGGCTACATTTAAATCCCCACATAAGACTACTGGTTTAACCTTATCTAATTCTTGAAGGTACGCACTGATTTCATCTTCCCAGTTTAAGCGGAAACCTAGTCTTGCCAAATCTCTTTGTGAATTAGGCGTATAAACATTGACTAAATAAAAATCCGCAAACTCCAATGTAATGATTCTTCCTTCGGGTTCGGAATCATTCTCACCCATGCCATATTTAATCGTAATCGGTTCGATTTTTGTAAAAATTGCAGTACCAGAATATCCCTTCTTTAAAGCATAGTTCCAATATTGATGATAGCCATCTAGGTCAAGTTCAATCTGACCTGCTTGTAGTTTCGTCTCCTGCAGACAGAAAATGTCAGCATCCACTTTCTTAAAAAAATCTAAAAATCCTTTTTTCACACAAGCCCGAAGGCCATTGACATTCCAAGATACTAGTTTCATATTATAACTTTTCTCCTTTAAAATATTAGCAAGGAATTTTTTTTTAGAGGTGTTTGAAGACATTGTAACAGCTAAACAACATCATGGAAACTAATTTGATCCTCAAAGAAACCATGAAAAAAGAGCCTTTTGTCGGCTCTAATTTAAGGAAGAAAATTCTTTTTGTTCAATTCAGCAGATAAAAGTTCAGAAACAGGGACAATTTTGATATTTCGTTTTTTAAAAATATCCATTGATTGCCAAACACCTGCTGAACAAACATCACCTTTTATCCCAACATGACCGATCGCCAAACCTTGTCCTTTCAATTCCGTAACCCTGGCTAACTTCTCCATTTGTTTTCTAACATGGTTCGTAGATAGTATATCATCAAGAAAAACATCCCTTTTTATGATTGGGACTCCAAGCTCTTTTGTCATTGCAGGGAATTTAGAATCAGGACTTGTCGCACTATCAACAATAAAAAGTTTCTTTTCTTTAGCAACCTCGACAATGGCACGAACAATATTTTCATTTGCAACTGCTAGAGAACCCATATGATTATTTATACCTACCGCATATGGAACATCATTTATCGCCTCATAGACGCGTTCCTTTACTTCCTTCGGGGAAAGATCAACCGTGATTGGTTTCGGACCAAGCCAAGAGCGTTTTCCTTTTATAGGCTGCATGGGTAAATGAATCATGACCTCAAAGCCATTTTTATGAGCCCAGACAGCATGCTGGGTTGAATGTGGAGTGAAGGGCATGACCGCTGCAGTTATAGGTATTTTCCCTTCTAAAAATTCCTCTGCCCCCCCCGTACAGCCTCCAAAATCATCAATAATGATGGCTGCCTTCAGTTGTTTAGCTTCACTGTGTAACGGCAATGTTGTAGCAAAAATAAATGTTAAAAGACAAGGAACTAGTAAATAATTAACTTTTTTCATCATAACCCCCAAAGTTTCGTTTAATATTAATTAATTTTCCCATCAAGGGAAAAACGATTCTTTTGATTGGGTTTATAGTAAAAAAAAAGAGAGCAAGCCGCTCTCTCATGTTATTTATTCAGCATCAAAAACTTCAACTTTCTCCATAACATCACCATTTCTCATTGCTTTGGCAGTTGCAAGACCTGATGTTACTTTTCCAAAAACAGTATGAACACCATTTAAATGTGGTTGTGATTCATGGACGATGAAGAATTGGCTTCCGCCCGTATTCTTACCAGCAT
>JAUZPL010000142.1 GCA_030705955.1 Bacillota bacterium
AAGTCGATCTTCAAAAAACTAGTGCCTAATTGCATTCACAAACAAAGTATGGGCAATTTTTAAAAAAATTACACTTTGCCCTTAACCCCCCTCCCTTTTTTTGCCTTTTTAGCCGTAAGGGGGTTTTCAGGGTAGAGCCTTTAGAAATAAAGGCTTAATTTTGCAGCTTTTGGAACCAAAGGTAAAGGATTTGAAGAAAGTTGATTGGGAAAATACGCTCAAAAATGCTACAACCATTCTTAGAACTTATTACAATTTAAATCTTACGATAAGCAAGAATTGACTCCTGCACAGCGTTGGGGAATTACTGACAAATGGTTTAAGATTGAGGATATTTTGTATCTACGATGAAAAGAAAGTAGTAGAATTTAGCTAACAATTTAATGTAGGAGTGGAGAATCAATGAGTCCAATATTAGGATTAATTCAAACACTGATTATAATGGGTTTAGTCTTTATTTTGGCTTACAAATATGTTGATATTCAAACAAAAAATACCCATTTTGAATGCCCACATTGTCGTTCATCCTTTAAATTACCAAAATCCAGTTTCGCCTTGGCTTTAAAAAAAAATCCTTACGAACGAATGGTAACTTGTCCTGTTTGTGGTTATAAAGGTTGGATGCAAATAATAAAAGATGAAAAATAGAACTCAATAATAAAAGTAAATCAAGAAAAACGCTTGGAGATAATTTTAACAGGTTCGGATTTGAAGTACAAAAAGTAAAAAAACCATCAAAAAAGAGGTGCAATTAGCACCTCTTTTAAATATAGTTTAGCATCTGTTTTAGCATAGGTATTGGTGTAAACAAATTTATATCAGTTCTTTCGGACAGCAAAAGTAATAGCTGTTGTCTTTAAAAGAACGGGCTTGTCTTGTCGTGTAATTTGGTATTCTAATGGCTTTGGTAATACTAATACTTCTTTCCAACCAGTGTATATCCGTCGTAATGTATCTAAAATTTCTTCCGTCGAAATATCCACTTCCATAAGTGCATCCATTTTGACTCCAGTTTCCAAGTCAACTTCTTCAACTTCGGAATTAACAATAATACAATTCACACCGTTTGGTTTTGTTCCATTTCTCATATTTAACAGAACTTTTTCTAAGGTATCTCTTGAGTCAACGTGCTCTAGGCTAGAGACGGCAACAATATAGTCATATTCATTTGGAAGAATATCAAAATCTGCAATATCTCCTTGATAGGGATTGATAATTTGTTCAACATTGAACTCCTCACTGTATTGCCTTAACTTTTCAACTGTTGTATCGAGTAAATCCACACAGACCACATTTGAACCGACCTTTAATTTTTGTGCAATCGGAATACTATTCCTACCAACTCCACAACCCAGGTCAAGCACATTTATGGAATCTTTATCTTCAAAATAGGACATTAAATTCAATACAGTTTTAACCAAGAGTCTTGTTCGAAAAGTTTATAGTTATCATAGCAATAGTCGTGATATAGTTTTTCTTCTTGACGAATTAGATTATCAGAACTCATTTTTACATCATTCCTTTGTAATCATATGAAATAATTTTAACAGTAAAAGTAAGGTGTGGATAAAAAAAACGCCCTTTTACAAGGAAAAGTTCACTCAATCTTTTGACACCAAATTTAGCACTATTTTTGTAACCTATTTTAGCGGGCTTATCGAACATATGACATTAGCTGTTGTCAATCTGTTAATTTGTATGCTAATTTACCTGCTAATTTATACGGCAATTACGAATAAATCTCATCAAATCAATAAAAATAAAAGGTTCAAATCGTATGCGATTTGAACCTAAATTTGATATGCTAATTAAGATTTTGTACTCCTAATCCGAACCCGTTAAGATAATTTCAAGCGTTTTTAAGTGCTACTTATTATGCTTATTTTGAGGTTAAAAAACAACTGTTGTTAATGTAAAAATATATATGATTTTAAATATCTTTTTAACTTTTGTCCCACAGAAGAGATCCCGTTACAAATTAAGCCGGGCTCTTCTTCATTTAAGCTATGTTATCCGCTTCTAGTCGGTTATGACAAAGGGTAAAAAACTGATTGAAAAACGTTTCCGTATCGGAAGAAGAATTAGGAAAGGCAATTTGCATCGTAAGGGATCCAAAATTCTCCTTAAAGTAATCCTTCCTCGCTTGGTTTTTCCCATCACGTTTTAACGGATTATACTTCCAAACAAAGAAGGAGTCGCCGTTGATGACCTCAACTTGCTTTAACTCCGCAAAAACCTTTGATTTATTTTGAGAAAAAATCATTAAATGATAGTTTTCATCTGATTTGATAAACACAAAGAGATAAGCAGTATTTGTATCTGTTTGTGTTACTTCAAAGCCAGACACAGCCTCCTTTCCCTTCTGAAAGCCAGGAAGAAAACTCTTCCCCGATGTATCCAATTTCTTTATCTCAAATAAGGAAGAAATAGACTCCTCCATACAACTAGTTAAAAAAGCAACTTGATCTCTTTCCAACATTCATTTCTCCTTTCATTTACAAGAGTAATTATAGCATTTTTTTAATGGGCCTGACCCCCGTCTGGCAAGGACAATTTCAGACCTTCAAGGTAATAAACAAATTAACAATCAATGTATATGGAAAGCAATTAAACTAAACAACTCAGGCCAAATAGTTGGAAATAAATTTAAAACGGAACATTTTAAAACGAACTAGAATCTTAAAAATTTAGTAGGAACTGACTCAACTAAATTCCTGTAATATGGTAAAATGACTAAAAGGAGGTGATAAAAATGGAAAAACTATTGGAAAAAATATTAGCAAGCCAAGAAAGAATGCAAAATGACCTTCAAAGTATAAAAACAGATATAAATGAATTAAAAGAGGATGTCGCTGGGCTAAAAACCGATGTTCAAAATATCAAAGAAACCGTTCAAAGAATTGAACTTCATCAAGAAGAATCCATAATGGGAATGTTACGACATATAAAAAAGCAAGATAATGTGAGGGGAAACCAGATTCAAGTTCTAAATAAGAGACTTTTTAATGTTGAGATAAAACTAGAGTAGGTTCAACAATGAACTTTTGGAAAAAGTATGTAACTTGCAATAACACAAAAGCCACCCATAGCTTACTGAGTGGCCCTCACCATTTTTATGTGTTCTTCAGTAACAATCTTAATTTCCTTTTAGCTCCACTCCTCCATAGCTTCACTGCAGATAATGACACTTTTTCTTTTTCAGCTATTTCTTTTATCGACAAAGTGTGTAAACACGAATACTCGACCCACTTCTTTTCTTTATCCGTTAAGTTTGTGCAATAGGAAAGCAACAGTTCCTTTTCCAATGGATGTTCATAATAGGGATCCTCAATTGTTTTCCAATATTCCTCTTTCGGGAATACATTTCTTTCCTGTTGTTTGCTGGCTTTGTTCAATTCATTCATCATGCGCCCCTTAATATAGGAATAGGCGTAATTGGTAAAATCTCCTTTATCTTCTTGAAACCATTTCCAAGCATCCCATAATGCAATCATTCCAACCTGATAGAATTCATCGACCTCCCTGTAAATATGAAGAGAGTGCATAATTTTATAGATCATGGGGTTAAACTGTTTCAATAGTTGATCAAATTCCATTTGCTAGCCCTTTAGGACAGCGCGCTTCCAATAGATTCCTAGGTACCCTTACCATACCTGGAATGGAGAATTCCATCGACTCCTTCAAAACCTAATTAGAAGAAGAAAAAGGAGGGTAAAAACCTTTTTTTGCAGAGGAAATATCAAATTTGCTAGTGTTTTTTTGCTATTTCATTAAAAGATTATCTATTTTATATTCAATCAAACGTTTGATTGAATATGGTAATTTCTACAAAAATATGAACTCTAAGGAATTACTGTTAAAAAGGTACTAAAGTATCTATATTTTCTTAAAATTATTTGGTAAAATGATAGTGTACATAGTTCGTACGAAAGGGCAAAGCCATTGAAAGATGGTGGCGCAAAACTATAGGGGCTAAGGTTCTTTAAACTATGCCAGCCAGTTGCCGAATATGATCACCTTCCTACGAATTATGCGAACTATTGGGGAGGGAATGCGATGTTAACTTTCATTGCAGGTTTATTTGTAGGCTCATTTTCCATGCTTTTTACAATGAGCTTAATGGTTGCCGCTAAAAGAGGCGACCGGCAAATAGAAAACTTTTAAAGAATGCTGAACAATCCTGAATAAGGATTGTTTTTTACTTTGTGCAGAATATGACTTCTTTCGTGCATAATCCCTAGCCCTTTAAAAAAATAATAAAATGGGGTAATATAAGTAGAGCGTTATTACATAGAGGTGAAAAAAATGTCGAAGCTTAAATTTGCAATACTTGGTTGTGGTAGAATTTCATACAAACATATTGAAGCGCTAGTTAATAATGTGGAAGAAGCTGAACTAGTAGCAGTATGTGATATTGTAGAAAGCAAGGCAGTCTCAAGAAAAGAACAATATGAAAAGGATATTCCAAATTCAAATGTGAAGGTTTATACAGACTACAAAGAAATGTTAAAGAATGAGAACATTGATGTAGTAACCATCGCTTCTGAAAGCGGCTATCATGCAGAACACGCAAAGGATTGTATCAATGCAGGTACACATGTTTTAATTGAAAAGCCTATGGCACTTTCAGTACAAGATGCAGATGATATTATTGCTCTTGCAAAAGAGAAAGAAAAGAAGGTTTGTGTATCTCACCAAAATAGATTTAATCCTCCAATTCAAAAGCTTAGAAGAGCGATTGAAGAAGGAAGATTTGGAAGAATCCTAAATGGTACAGCTAGAATTCTTTGGACAAGGGATAATAATTATTATAAACAAGCTCCATGGAGAGGGACGAAGGAACTAGACGGCGGAACTCTTATGAATCAATGTATTCATAACATTGACCTTCTTCAATGGATGATGGGCTCTGAAGTGGAAAGAGTTCATGCAGAGAGATCAACCTTTTTACGGGACATCGAAATGGAGGACTTTGGAGCCATTCTAGTCCGATTCAAAAATGGTTCTATCGGAATCATTGAAGGCAGCGCCTGTGTTTACCCTAAAAACTTAGAAGAAACTTTAAGTATCTTCGGAGAAACCGGAACAGTTGTGATTGGTGGACTTGCTGTTAACGAAATTAAAACATGGCAGTTTGCTGATGAAAGAGATTATGACCACGAACAAAATAATACAGAAATTGATAATGTCTACGGTCAAGGACATACACCATTGTATAAAGACCTAATTGATGCCATTCATCACAATACGGAGCCATTAATCAATGGTGAAGAAGGCAAGAAGGCAATGGAAATCATCCTAAAGGCTTACGATGTAAGCGAAGTTCGAAAATAAGCACAAAAAATCCCTCAAAATGAATTGTTTTGGGGGATTTCTTTTATCCTATAAAATGAATAACAACTCGAACCAAACCAAAAAACCCAATCCACAATGGAATGCTAAGAGAGGCACCCCAAAAAAAGCCTCTTACGAAATTTCCTTCTTCCTCCATCTAACTCACCCCATTATAAAGGTTGTAGATTTAAAATTATAATTACTATAATAAAACAAATATTACTTGTAAAAAAGAGAAGAAATCTGTCCATGGCAAAGAGGATCTTTCCGACATTTTTTTTGAAAAAAGAGAGTGGGAAACTATTGTATTAGTATGGTGCTCCAAAATCTTTTCCTTTCTAAAATCATATGTATAGCTCTTTTGTCTCATTCTTCAAAAGATTTAAGGACAAATTCGTGAAAACAAAAAAGGAATCAGTAAGATTGATTCCCAGGCTGTCGAAAGATGACCTTCTTTATTTGATAAATACTGATTTTTCGTTTCTTCTTGATAAGGTCCGTCCTTATTAGACTTCTATTCACTAAGAGGCAGCCTCAGAGCCTATTTTCCAATTTTGAAAAGAGTTTCGGTCACTGAAAGACAGACTCAGAGCCCGTTTACCGATTTTGAAAAGAGTTTCGGTCACTGAGAGGTAGCCTCAGAGCCTATTTTCCAATTTTGAAAAGAGTTTCGGTCACTGAAAGACAGCCTCAGAGCTCATTTTCCAATTTTGAAAAGAGCTTCGGTCACTGAGAGGCAACCACAGAGCCCGTTAACCAATTTTGAAAAGAGTTTCGGCCACTGAGAGAGTGCCACAGAGCCCATTTACCAATTTTGAAAAGAGTTTTGGTCACTGAGAGGCAACCACAGAGCCCGTTTACCAATATTGAAAAGTGTTTCGGTCACTGAGAGGCAACCACAGAGCCCATTTACCAATTTTGAAAAGAGTTTCGGTCAGTGAGAGAGTGCCACAGAGCCCATTTACCAATTTTAAACAGAGTTTCGGTCACTGAGAGAGTGCCACAGAGCCCATTTACCAATTTTAAACAGAGTTTCGGTCACTGAGAGAGTGCCACAGAGCCCATTTACCAATTTTAAA
>JAUZPL010000143.1 GCA_030705955.1 Bacillota bacterium
ACTATTTTTCTTATTAATTCATAAGGTATTGGCTTGGTATTTGGAAATTGTACCGACCCTTTTGCACCTTTATACTCCGATAATTCTTCTTTAAAAGCGGCAATTCCACTGGAGGTTGGGAAAAAACCTATATGATTTTTAAAGGCGGCGAAATAAACCAGATTCCCATGCAATACAAAAGCAGGCATTTGATAACTAATCTTTTCCTGTGCTTCGGGAGCAGATTCCTTTATCACTTTCCTAATAGTTTTAAGTTTTTCTTGAATCTCAGGGGAAAATTGCAATATGTATTCGTCAATTGATTTAAATGTAAGTTTGTTATCTTCCATGATTTTTCCTCCCAAACTATTATTTTGCATTCTCCATTTTTTTCATTTTATTTCCCCAACTGGCAAGTGCTTTAAGTGCTGGAATTAGATTTTCTCCATTATTAGTAAGCGAATACTCCACTCGTGGTGGTATTTCCATATATTGCTTTCGAATGACGATACCATTTAATTCTAATTCTTTTAGTGATTGAGTTAGCATCATGTTGGTTATTCCATCAATATTCATTTTTAATTCATTATATCGCATGGTACCATTTTTACTTAAAGCCCAAATGATAGGCAGCCTCCACTTTCCGCCGATAAGGTTTAAAGCAAAAGTTAATGGACAGTTATCAAATTTGCTTTTATATAATGCATGATCCTTCATAATAGCACTCCATTACTCAGTTTTTACTTACTTAAACATAAAATACTGCATACTTTTCATTATCATTGTAACTGATATAATTATGTAAAAACTGATGTTTTTAGAGAGGAATATAAGATGGAAATTCATTATGAAGTTATTTCTGAAGATAATATCAACTGTATTAAAGATTTATGCAATGAATTAATGGCTTATCAAAAATCGATATCCTATATTCATACTGAGTTGTTTGACGGTATGAATTTTGAAACAAGAATGATTCCATCTGTCAAAAGTGCTCAAGCTAATTTTTTAGTAGTTGCTAAAGATGATCAAGAGATCGTTGGATATGCATATAGCAATATTGCACCTAAACAGATCTATACGAATGATTTCGCTACATTACAATGCGAATCCTTCTTTGATTTCGATTCTGTAAAAACTGATGACGTAGGATGTCTTTCTCAGTTTTATCTAAAATACGGTTATCGGAATATGGGCATTGGTTCCGTTTTATTCAAAAAGTCGATGGATTGGTTAAACTCATTTAATTCAATAAATGATTTGTTTATTTTTGTATCAAATGGGAACGATAATGCCTTAAAGTTTTATCAAGGAAAAAGCTTCAAAATAAGTCATCAGATACTTGATGGGTTTATTACAGTGTTGAGGAATACATAAATTCAAAAATTCAATATTTCTTCCGAAAAAACTAATGATGGTACAATCCCTGAGTTCTATTGAATTCAGGGATTTTTTCTATCAATATATCGATGAAATTTTCTGGAAATATAAATGATCAGCATTACTTAGTGGAATATTTTGCGAGTATATAAATTTTAAAACTATTAAATTAAGAAAAATTTAATGGATTATTTATATGCAGTTTAGGAAGATCGTTTTAAATAAATTCGAAGGTAATGAGTCTTCAAATAAAAATGGTAGATTTAAAGGAGAGGTATAAAGTGAAAAGATTAAAATCAGACAAGATATTAGTGGGTGCACTATTCGGATTGGCCTTGGCACTTGAGTTGGAACAATGGCTCCAAGGGCGGTTATTTGTTATCGTTCCTACCGCAGTAGCATTTATAACCGTTTTAATTGCTGTTATGGTTTTAACGATCCGTCGCAGATGGATACCTATAGTGCCGATGTTGGTATCAGCCTTCATCCTATTTCAAGCAATGAGGTCGCCCGACGAGCTTGACCACTTCACCCATCCTTTCACACTTGCATTTGCAGCGGCAGTGATTGGACTCGTGGCCATGACAGGAACTCTGCTAGCAGCAATAAATGCTACTATTCAAAATTACAAATTGAAGAGATAGAATTCTGCAAAATAAGAATAGGGTTCAATAGAATCATTCTCTTGAACCCTATCCACCTTTCCCTACATTTTTTTCACAATAACGGAATGATAGCTATTAAACAATTTTAACGATAAATTTTTTGTGAATTCTTGTGTCTCATGTACAAAGGCATTGATGACAGGATTCATATATTCTGTTGAACGGAATGTAAGCCCCAAATTTTGATACATTTGAGGGCTTAAATAGGAAGCTGCTACTTTAGGCAATGTTGAGGGAATGGCCATTTCAGGGAGTATCGTATTTCCAACGCCTTCCTGAACCATAGCTATGATCGTGGCAATATCTCTGACTTCAAATTGAATGTTCGGATATATCCCTTGTTCTTTAAAAATCGACTGAAGTACACGGCCACATTCTTTTGGCATGATGAATGGTTCATTGGCGATTTCCTCTAATTTCAAATATGTTTGATTACTCAAGGGGTGTTTTCCCGGTAAAAAAACGACCATTTTATCCTGTAACAGTGGAATAAATTCAAATTCATGCAATTCCTCCGTAACTACTCCAACTTCAACGACTGATAATTTAAGCCAATTTCTTACCTCATCATAACTTCCCTCATAAAGTATAACTTCAACACCAGGAAATCGTTTTTTAAACGAAGCAATCATTCCTGGCAATAATTTTGCTGACATACTGGAAATACTGCCGATTCTTAACGTCCCCGTTTCAAGTTCCGTAATCCCGGCTGCTTCATTTATGATTTTTGTTTTAATAACCATCAAATCTCTTATCAGACTTGTAATTCTTTCCCCTACTTTGGTTAAAGTCACACCATTTCTCTGGCGGTTTAATAATTTTATATTCAATTCTGATTCCAAGGCTGCGACTGCCTGGCTGACTGCAGATTGCGAGAGACCAATTTGGTCTCCAGCTTTTGTAAAACTTCCCGTTTCCACTACCTTTAAAAAAACTTCTAATTGAAATAAATTCATTGGATACCTCTTTTATGTGCATTAGTTATTCTTATACAAAAGATTAAAACTATTAATTTTACTTATAGCATAACTCATCATATACTTCAATCGACGACAAATAGTAGAAAGGCTGATAAATATGTTGCATGCAGATGGGGAAGAAATTCTCAATGAAATCCAAACAAGTCCTTCCGTTCTTATAGATTGCTGGGCTCCATGGTGCCCACCATGCCGGATGATTGAACCTCTCCTTGAAGAAATTCACCAGGAATTCTCCTTAAAAATAGTAAAAGTAAACGGAGATAATAATGAGGAATTTTTAAGTAGGTTTCAGGTTCTGGGATTACCTACCTTATTGCTTTTTCAAAAAGGCCAGCTTGTAGAGAGGATAACTGGTTTTCAACCTAAAGCAATGCTTATCAAGTCATTACAAAAATATGGCTTGGTTGAATAATTAATTCATAACTATTTTTAAGTAAATTCTTGCCCTAGGAATACCCATAGTACCTAAACTGATAAAACCGATTTTCATTATAATTTTCCTCCCTTTATAAAATAATAAAAGACGATAAAAAACTATATATAATATATTTTAAATATTTCAATATTTTATCAAAAGTAATTACACTTAACAAAAACAGGTTTATTCAATAAAGAAAACTAGCCGACAACAATGTTGTTATTCTATTAAAGGAAATGTATAAAGCACCCGCAAAAGGTTAGTTTCCTTAAAAAGTGCCTGACCTCAGCAATTTATCATGTGTGGTCAAGCACTCAGATTAAGAAAAGATTTTTTAAGCTATTTTGAGGACTTTTCCAAATGGAACACGTGGCGAAAAGATACCTGGAACTAGCCAAATCATTTCATAATTGACATCATTTATTTCATCAGGAAGAAAACCTGTTACATCTGTAATATAGAATAGCGTATCTATTTTCTCTTCGTTAGCCCATTCCAGTACTAATGTATACGAAGATTTACCGTGCTTATAATATTTAATCGTATCGCTTTTTACTGACGAAATACTTCTAATTTTAAAATCAGCTTGAACCAAAATGGTATCCGGCTTAACTTGTTCAAACAGTTTTACTACGTTGTTTATTAATATGGCAGGAAATTCATCCGTCGAAGTATCTACCGCTAAGGCAATTTTCTTATCTTGGCGCTGCTGTATCATTGAAAGAACCGTTTTATGCCATCTCAACATAACCAACCCCTTTGTTAAAATAAGCGAACAAATCTTATTTTTGGTTAATACTAATTGCAATATAGATGGATAATAACGGTAAGACAATTTTATTTTTCCCACTCATAATTTTCATTCAACACGCCAATACTATAATCACTTCAGGTGGTTAGAGTCATAATAAAAAAAGTAACCATCCCTTACTTTCTAAAATATGTAAGGTGATAGGTTACTTTTTCTAATTTAACTAATAAAGATATTTATGATTAATACACCTGCAAGTCCCACGAGAGAAGCAATCGTAACCATAACAGACCATGTTTTAATTGTTTTACCAATTGAAAGATTAAAAAATTCTTTGTAAATCCAGAAGCCTGCATCATTCAAGTGGGAGAAGGTCATACTTCCAGCACCCGTTGCTAAAACCATAAGCTCGGGGCTAACATGTGTTGCTGCAACAAGTGGAGCACAAATACCAGCTGCGGTCATACCTGCTACAGTGGCGGAACCTAATACCAATCTGAGTATGGCAGCAATTAACCAAGCCAGAACTAACGGAGACAATGAAGACCCTGCCATTAAATGGGCAACGTATTTATCAACATGACTATCAATCAATACTTGTTTAAATGCACCGCCACCGCCGATGATTAAAAGAATTACAGCAATACCACTGATAGATTCTGTTAGTGAATTCATTAATTCAGGCATTTTTCTGCCGCGGTTAATCCCAAAGGTGAAGATCGCAACAATAACAGCAATTAATAAAGCAACACCTGGATTACCTAAGAATTGTGCAGTTGGGATAAGAGCAGATTTTGGTGCAACAATTTCAACAATCGCTTGGAATGCGATAAGAATAACTGGAATAAGAGCTGTAAACATACTAATACCAAAACCAGGCATTTCTTCTTCTTTAAAATGTTTAGGAGTAAATAGTCCCTTTGGTATTTCTACTTCTAAATCTTCCTTTTTAAATAACTTAGTATAGGCTGGTCCAGCAAGAAAGACAGCAGGAATAGCAATCAGAATTCCATATAATAAGGTCTTACCTAGACTAGCGTGATAGATACCAGCAACAACTGTTGGTCCAGGATGTGGCGGAACAAAACCATGCATTGTAATTAATGCGGCAATTACCGGCATACCGATATACAAAATCGGAACGCCTGCTTCAGCAGCAATGGTGAATACTAATGGAATTAAAACAACAACACCTGTTTCAAAGAATAAAGCGATTCCAACAATAAATGCAGTAAGGACAGCAGCTAGCTGCACTCTCTTTTTGCCAAATGCTTTAATCAAGGTAACAGAGATCCGCTGGGCTCCCCCGGAATCAGCCATGAGTTTCCCAATCATACCTCCAAAAACAATAACCAAGGCAAGATTTCCAAGTGTTGCCCCCATACCAGTTGTGACAGATGTCATCGCTTGGATTGGTGTCATTCCCTCCATAACCCCTACTAATAATCCCGTAATGACCAATGAGATGAAAGCGTTTAACTTAAAAACAACCATTAACAATAGTAATACGGCAATCCCTATACAGATATATACTATTGGCATATTCTCCCTCTTTTCCTTTGTTTATTTTGTGATACCAATTTACGGTCTAAATTGGTATCACCGAGAATTTTATTTTTTGGTTAAAATTTGAACTACCTCTTTTAAATCTGTTTTGGTTCCTACGTTCCCTGGAAAAATCACGTAGGTCAAACCTGGATATTTACTTTCATCACCTGTAGTCCACACAGGGATTCCCGGTCTGATTTGTCCAGCAACTGTAGCTCTCTTCACTTTCAGACCTTTCGTTCCAACATCACTGGAGGTAATACCGCCTTTTGCGATAAGGAAATTTGGTCTAACTTTTAATCTAGTTATAATACTTGTCACTGCATCCGAAATGGCTACAGACAATTTTAATTCTTCTTCTTTCTTATTATCCCCTAGGTCAAGCCGTTCTCTACTTGTATATACAGCAACCGTTTTACCTGAGCGAATGAGAGATTCAGTTGTTTCAATGACCCGATCACATTCCTTTTGGAACTTCTCTGGCTGTAAAACTAAATGACTATTAAACTCAATAAATTCAATTTCACTTAACTTTTTCAGCTCTTCCAGCTGCTCAGTCGTCTTTTTAACATGGGAACCAATAATAATTAATCCGCCATTACCTGTTTCTTCTCGAACTAATTCTTCCCTTGTAAGCA
>JAUZPL010000144.1 GCA_030705955.1 Bacillota bacterium
AAAAAGGAATAAAACATGATTTTATATCATTTATTTGGAAGGGGGACAAATTATAAATATATTTACATTAATCCTCTACTAATATGTGAATATATTAATTAATGCGTTCTAAAAATTTATTAAATTTTGCAATTAGTATAGACTATTATTCTCAATGTGTTATACTACTTTCATAAAATGGGAAAGGAAGGGATTTGTTAGATGAACTCTATACATATTCCAACTGAGTTAAATAATTTATTTAATAATGTACATTTGCAATTATCTGTGCCTCAATTAGTAGAAAAAGTATTATCACGGAACGAAGGAATTTTAACTTCAACAGGTGCTATCAGCGTTACTACTGGTAAGTATACTGGCAGATCCCCTAAAGATAAGTTTATAGTGGTAGAAGAAGCAACAAAAGACCAAATTGCTTGGGGACCAAACCAACCCATTTCTGAAGAAGCTTTTTCCCAGTTATATGATAGAATGCTAAACTACTTAAAACAAAAAGATGAAATCTTTGTTTTCAAAGGCTTTGCAGGTGCCGATAAAAAAAATCAGCTGCCAATTCAAGTCATTAACGAATATGCATGGCATAACTTGTTTGTACACCAATTATTTATCCGCCCAAATGAAGAAGAATTAATTGATCATCAACCAGAATTCACTGTAATTTGTGCACCTAACTTCAAGGCAGACCCTGAGGTTGATGGCACGAATTCTGAAACGTTTATTATCATATCCTTTGAACACCGTACCATTTTAATTGGCGGGACTGAATATGCTGGAGAAATGAAAAAATCTATCTTCTCTATTATGAACTACCTTCTCCCAGTAAGAAAAAATTTATCTATGCATTGTTCAGCCAACGTTGGAGCTGAAGGCGATGTTGCTCTATTCTTCGGTTTATCCGGAACAGGTAAAACAACTTTATCTGCTGATTCAAACCGCCGATTAATCGGGGATGACGAACATGGATGGTCTCCAAATGGTGTATTCAATATTGAGGGCGGCTGCTATGCTAAATGTATCAACCTTTCCCGTGAAAAAGAACCGCAAATTTTTGATGCCATTAAATTTGGGACAGTACTTGAAAATGTCATTCTAGATAAAGAATCAAGGATTGCTGATTATGATGATGGAACATTAACTGAAAATACCCGTGCTGCCTATCCACTGCATGCACTTGATAATATTGTGGAACCAAGCATTGCTGGTCATCCAAATACGATTGTATTTTTGACTGCTGATGCATCTGGAGTACTCCCTCCAATCTCAAAATTAACGAAAGAACAAGCCATGTACCACTTCTTAAGCGGCTACACTTCAAAACTTGCAGGAACAGAACGTGGAGTAACTTCACCAGAAGCAACATTCTCTACTTGCTTTGGTGCACCATTCTTACCACTGCCTGCTACAGTCTATGCTGAAATGCTAGGTGAAAAAATCTTAGAACATAATGTTCAAGTATTCCTAGTTAATACTGGATGGACAGGCGGAGAATACGGTGTTGGAAGCCGTATGAAGCTTTCCTTCACAAGAGCAATGGTACAAGCTGCACTTAGTGGAGAATTAAACAACGTTGAAACAGTAACAGATGAAATTTTCGGATTAAACATCCCTGTTCACGTTGCAGGTGTTCCAGATGATGTTCTACAACCTGTTAAGACTTGGTCAGACAAAGAAGACTACAATAGAAAAGCAAAAGAATTATCTGCTCAATTCCGCGAGAACTTCAAACAATTCAACAACGTCTCGCCTGCTATATTAGAAAAAGGCGGACCAATCGCATAATACTAACAAAAACCCTTATCGGAAATCCGATAAGGGTTTTACTCAATTTGTAGAGTTCAAGGAAATCAATTGATAGGTCAGAATCGTTTGTTTATTTTGCCACTCCATTTTTTTAATAACAGCTATTCCGTTTGAATCACTATCAATCGTCTTTCTTACATCAATGGGGATATCAATCGGATATAGACGGTATCCTTCCTTTTCCAGAAGAAAAAGATTTTCTTCCACTCGTTTTTCTCTGCCTTTAGTTACAATCATCGTATTTAATTCCAGGGGCATACCCATAATCGTTCGCTCCTCTTTATTTTTTACATTTATTTTATCATCTTTCCCTTTGACTTTTCATCCACTTTGATAAATCAACAACTATTTTTCTATTTACAACAGGAGGGAAATAATGGGTGAAATCATTAAAGTACCATCTGTCAACAGGTTTATGCAGTGCTTTAAGCCGTCTTTCCAGTCGATAGGCGTGTTCGACAGTTACATTTTGATCATTCACACCGTGTATAATAAGTACAGGTGATGACAACTTGTCTAGTACATATAGAGGGGTTCGAGCTTCATATCTTTGAGGGTATTTTCGTGGGGTACCCCCTATCACTCTTTTCATCATTCTTCTTAAGTCATTACGTTCCATATACGTTAATGACATATCACTAACACCGCCCCATGTCACAACACTTGATGCTTCTGGAAACTCAAGTCCTGTCCATAAGGCCATCACCCCGCCCCGTGAAAATCCAAAAATATGGATGTGTTTAACGTTTGGAAGTGATTTCAACAACAAAAAGGCTGAAAACGCATCCACTCGATCTTGTCCGGCAAAATCTTCATGCCCTTCGCCACCTTGATTTCCCCGATAAAATGGGGCAAACACGATAAATCCTTCTGATGCAAATTGGGCAATTCGTGCTGGCCTTACCATTCCAACATTTTTAATACCGCCTCTTAAATATAAAAATCCATCATGAACGATCTCATTTTTAGGCTCTGCTAGAAGTCCCTTTACTTTTAAGCCATTAGAAAAATAAGTAATGAGCTTTAATTCAACAGTTGGATTTGGAGAAGGGAACCGCTGAACTGTCACTATTTTTCCATTTTGGTTATCCACACGGCATCACACCTCTAGAATAATTCTGTTAGCGAATGACAGATTCAAGGACAGGTTTATTTGTTTTTAGACGGTAAATTTGGTTCATACATTCCTCAATAACCATATCTTTCATGATAAAGCTGTATTCATCACCAAAACGCAGCCTTAAAATATCCCCGGTAATGGTAACAGGTCCATTCGTTTCTAAATAGTCCTTTTTTTCATCAATCCACTCCACTTGCCCCCAAAAAACAGCCTTAACAAAAGCTCCCCTTGGATCAGTTACCCGATATTCCCCAATCTTAACAAGGTCTGCTATAATGCCGCCTGTTTCTTCATATACTTCTCTTCGGGCTGCTTCTTGGAGGGTTTCTCCCATTTCCACTTTCCCCCCTGGAAATTCAAGACCTCGTGTTTTATGATTCGTTAAAAACCAGCCATTTTGATTTTGACAAATAATTAAAACATGCTTTGCTTTCTCCTCAAAAGAGTTAGTGGAAAAAGAGAGCGCGACTTGATTTCCAATTACATCTAGAAATTTTTTCATTTTTCCCGGCTCCATCACAAAGATTTCTTTCTAAGCTTATTATAATCTATTCTTGTCGAAGTTATGGAGATATTGTAAATTTTTCTGGGGTATACTTAGATAAGCAAGGCCGACCTTATTTAGTAATAGCATGTTTGGAATTAATAATAGCCAATGCTTTTTTTATACGATTCAATCCTTCTTCTACATTTGCTTTTGTTGTAGCAATATTCATTCTGAAGAATTTAGCGCCATTTTCACCATAATCTATTCCTGCATTTAGGACTACTTTCCCTTCATGAACAAGTATATTCATGATTTCTTTATCAGTTAAATCATATGCATTGAAATCTAACCATGCAAGGTAAGTACCTTCTGGACGATTGAAATTTACTTTTGGAAGACTTGTGGCCACATATTCTTCAACAATATCAAAATTCTGTTCAAAGTAGGTTAATAACTCATCTAGCCAAGACTTTCCTTCTTTTAACGCCACTTCTGCGGCCGTTAAACCAAATGAATTTAGTTCTGCACCACAGTTACGTGTTTGGACTTCAACAAAACGTGCACGTAATACAGCATTTTCGATAAATGCATACGATACTTTAGTTCCCGCTAGGTTAAAGGTCTTAGTTGGTGCGGTAAAAACAACAGTGAATGCTGAAAAATCTTTTCCAGTATTCAACATTGAGGTAAATTTATTTGGTGCAAAAACGATATCTTGGTGAATTTCGTCACTCACTAAAAGCACACCATATTTTTGGCATAGTTCTCCGACTTTTTGCAGTTCTTCTGCTTTCCAAACGCGCCCACAAGGGTTATGAGGGTTACAGAAGATATAAAGTTTAATGTCGTTTTCCATCATTTTTCTTTCGACATCCTCAAAATTGATTTTATAATGATGGTTGACTGAAACTAACGCACTTCTAACCAACTTGCGGCGATTATTTTCGATTGATTCAGCGAACGGTGTATATACCGGATCGTGAATTAATACAGCATCTCCTTCGTTTGTATAAGCTTGAATTGCCGTACAAATAGATGGTACAACTGCTGGGGAAAAAACAATACTATCAACAGCAGGACGATAACTATGCATGCTTTCTTGCCAGTCTGCGATTGTTTCTCTTAACCTTGCTGAAGGATTTTTATAGCCGAAGACTCCGTGGGCAACCTCTCGCTGGATTCCTTCAATGATTGCAGGGCAAGTCATAAAATCCATATCTGCAATCCACATTGGCAATAGATCTTTTTCGCAATATGTTTGTTCCATCGTATCCCATTTTACATTATCTGTATGTAATCGATTAATTGGCTCGTTAAAGTTCATCATTTTCTCCCTCCGAATGCTCTCTACATCCTAAGAGTACTCTCGATTTCTAACGAAAACAAAATGTATAGGATTTCTTTATAAGAATCAAATGGTTTAAAAGTTTCTTTAAAGGAAATATTCTCTATGGTTTTTACGATTTTGTTGATAAAATATAGAAAACGATAGGAATTACAACATGAAATGATATTTTAATGAAACTGTAAGATCGGAGGATTGCAATGAGTGAGGTTACGACAAAAATCGGGCAACAAATAAAACGATTTAGAAAAACGAAACAATTAACACAAGAGCAATTAGCTAGAGCTATCTATAAAAGTAAAGCGACAATTGCTAAATACGAAAGTGGTTCTATTAGTGTCGACATTGAAATGCTTTATAAGATCGCTGAAGCTCTAAATGTCCATGTTGAAGAATTGCTCGCTCCGAACAAACAGCCCGTTGTTTCGTTTAACAAATCGCTTCCTCAAACGTTTTTCCAAAATACGAACCGATTATACACCTACGTCTACGATGGTCGAAACAATCAATTGCTAAAAAGTATATTAATGATTTCAACAGTTGAAGAAGAAAAAAAATATAGAACCGTTTTTTATATGAATGTTCCAGACTTTGACCGATATTTTGAAGCGGAAAACTCCTACAGTGGATATACTGAGCATCATGAACCACTGACGTCTATTTACTTAGAACATCAATCAACTGGACTAGAAAAAGTGACGATAAATATTTTGTCTACATTCCTTGAAACAGGTCAAAAATGGGGCATGATGAGTGGTGTTTCCTTCCGACCATTTATGCCAGTAGCTTGGAAAATGTTGTTCTCAAAACAACCATTAAAAGAAGATGAAATATTGATTCAACGATTAAAAATTTGTAAGGAAGACATTCGCTTGATGAAAATGTTTAACGTGTTTAACGTAATGTAAGAAAATTTTGCAGCCAGAAGATTCTAAACGAATTCTCAAAAATCAGCTCCCAATAATTGTTTTTAAGTGTTTAATTAACAAATTAAATATTTTGAATTATAATGTCCCTAATGGAAGCTGATAGAAAGTGTGAAAATTCACTTTTGGAAAAAACAGGCTTACCTCACCTGCACACCAATTGTTATACAATTCTACCAATTGGAGATAAAATTTTTTATGTTAAGAAAGTTCGGCTAATATTTATATATAGGCTTTTGGGAATATTTTTTAATTTTATGGGTATTGAATAAGTAAGGATTTTATTCCAATAAGGAGGTGGAGAAATGAAAATAGTCGATGAGCTTTATGATCTATACCGCCATAAGCTGACAGGAGACGAAGAGGATATTGATATGCTGACTTTTGCCTTCCTAGAAGAAATGACTCGTGAAGATTTAATTAGTATGATCGCTGAAATGGATGAGCAGGATTTATATGACTTAATGGGATTATACTTAATTGAAAGTCTGAAGGGTAAATTTGCCAAAGAAGAATATGGACAACAAAGAATCCATACTTATCAACCTCGAAATATCCATTAATTTGTTACATAAAGCAGATTTCATAAGAAAAGCGCAAGCGCCTTGGTCATCGACGTACGGACTGGAGGGGCTTCGACTGAGATAAAGGAAACACGAAGAGC
>JAUZPL010000145.1 GCA_030705955.1 Bacillota bacterium
CATCATCAATTTTTTCAATTACCAGTTTCATAAATCCATCTACTTCTAACGAAAAGTGATCACTTATAGAAATATTTTGAATCCCACCGTATCTTGCTAAAAGATTATTTAACATAACAAAGTTTTTTTCGAAAAGTATCATTAAAATCTTCTCCTTTTATGATTTTTAAAATAATGAGAGTTGTTCAAATTTATCCATCTTTTTAGATTTAGAATTGTTTTGGTCAATTTGAAGTTCAAACCAATCGACTGGAAAACAACCTTGAAAAACTCCATTCAAATCATAAAAGTAATAATGGGTATTTTGACCACTCTCTGTTGGCTTAACAAAGAAAATATCTCCATTTTTTAACATTGGGTATTTATCTTTTGGTTTATGAACTAGTGTAGCTTTCTTCATAATTGTCCCCTATATAGCAAAAGAGGGTTGCCCCTCTCATGCACTAGGGCAATCCCTCCTTTATTTGATTTACATGGCAAAGTCAAACAATGACAATTGATTTTCATCGACTGTATTTTTCTTAGAAGAACGTGTTTTCTTCATTAAAGTAGTCGTTGTAATTTCAATCATGATTGGTTCGACTTGATTAACTTTTTCCTCTACTGCAGGTTGTGCTTTATTTTCGAACGCTTCAATGGCCGCATAATCATCAGCTGTAAAGGTATCGAAATCTGCAAAAATATCATCCAATAAATCATCATTTACACTATTAAATAGTGTATCTAATTCATCCTCGCTGGATTCTTCTTTCACAGGTTCAACATAACCGCAAAGATTTTTTGTTTCCTGAGTAAGCTTCGTAAAGGCTTCAGTAATTTTTTGTTGGAATTCTTCTTCCGAAACCAATTCCAAATTACTATCCAAATCCTTTTGTGCTGCTTGTTCCCAGGCATTTGCAATCTCACTGGATTCCAGCATTTTGCTAAGATCATTGGTTAAGGAGGAAGCTGCAGTATCTGCATACTTCGCTAATTCATCTGACCTTTCAATCGCTCCTTCCACCAATAGAGCAGCAACCCGTCTGGACATTAAGCGTTGGAACTGTGCCATTTGTTGTGTCTTATCATTGATTAGATAGAGCACTTCACAATGTTTATGCTGTCCAAGCCTGTGTGAACGTTTGGCTGCTTGTCGAACGGTATTGATATCATCGTTCATTTGCCAAAAGATGATAGTCGGAAAAGCCAAAAGATCCAAACCCACTTCGACTAAACGCTGATTTGTGATAATAACCTTTGTTCCCTTAACAGTTTGTTCTTCCAACCAGTCAAAACGTTGGTCTGCACTGACTTTTCCATCTAAAATGACAGCATCTATCCCATTACGCTTTAACACTTTTTGTAATCGCTGATTTGTGCGATACTCCTGTGTAAAGTTCGTGTAGATAATTACTCGACGGTCTTGTGCAAGACGCTGCAACACCAATTCAACTAGTTTTCTTTCCTTTGCAGTTTCATAGTTTACGGGAAAGGCAGGAGCTGTTACTGTTTTCAGTAAATCCCCATCCTTATTCTCAAACTCAATAGACATTCCGAGTTGTGGTTGGTCTGCATAGTTTAGAACGGATGGATTAAACTTGCTCCATGAAGCTGAACCTAGGTCTTTTTGTAGGGACTGACAAACATTATAGAGTGAATTATGGAACTTCCGATATTCATCCAAATGATCATCGTCTAATGGAATCACGATTGGCTTTTCCTCTAATGTAATCATAGGAATCTGTAATTCAGAAACATCCATGAATACGGATTTATCCAATAAGTGATTGGCAACAAGCTCTGGAGAGATACCAGGCTTTTCTTTTACAATGACATCATCCTTTTTTCTATTAGTGGTGACACCCACCCTCGAAACATCATTATCAATCTTTTTAACTTTTTCTAACACTCCATAACGCTGCGCCCATGTTTCTGCAGTTGTCTTATGAGTAAATCCTAAATCAATTAATTCTTTAGGAAAAACTCTCCATAGAACAGCTTGAATACTTGAGCTTGCTCCGTTGGTTAAAGTACCAGTTAAAAATAATGACTTTCGACAAGATTTAAGGATTTTATGAAAGGCTAACCCTCTTCCGCTACCTTGTGCTTTCATCTGATGAATTTCATCGAAAATCCCCATATGAAAATGTTTTGGCAGCATCCGCTGAAAGAGTTGTGCAATCATCCAACGGTTTCCGTTTTTACTTTCACCTAATTTTTTAATGGCTGGCCGCGCAAGAGAACAATCTCCTTTTTCACCGTCATAGGAGTCCTGAAAAGAACGTACTTCGGGCTTCCACTTCTTCACGTAGCCGATAGGAAGTCCATGAGGGTCTAATAGACCCTTACTCAGTGCTTCTTTAATTTCGGCTAGTGTAGGAGGTTGAGAGGGCTTTTCTACCACATCACTCCATCCAGCGATAACGCCCGCTTGTCGGTCCTCTTTCTTCTCCCTTGGAGATTGTAAAGCTTTCCCTGTATTGGGACTAACCCAATGAAATTGATAAGGATTCCATCTAGCCCCTAACACAAATCCGAATGTATGAAGTTTCATTCGGTCTGTTGAGACTAATATAAAATGGATCTTTCCTTTAGGGATTCTCCAACCGCTTTTGGTTAGTTGAATATAAGAAAGAGCATCTTCTGTACTATGTAGTACCGTAATAATGAATTTAGCCTTTTTATATTCAGTCCATAATTTGTATTCTTTTCGATTTCTTGAATGTTGGTATTTATCTACCTTAGAAAGCAAGGAAGATTCGATAATACAAGTGGTGCCTAATGCTTTCGGAATTTCACTTGTTGCCCACTTCGGTAATACATTGGAAGGAGCCACTATTAAACAGCGAAAACCATCCTTCGCTCCACTTAATTCCCTTTCTTTTGCCTTTACATAGGTAGAAGTTAAAGACATTTGGGTTTTTCCTGTTCCCATACCAGCTACAAGAAAAGCACCAATTTTTTCTTTTAACACACCAAGTAATCCCATAACAGAACGTGATTGTGCAGGAACACAAACTCGGTTCGTTTCAGCAATAAACTTAGAAAAATGCGAGCCATCATACAATGGTTTCATGTATTGTTCTAACTTACTGAACAATGGTCCTGCATTTGCTCTTAGATAATCTTCTGTTGACCAATCCTCTTGAAACGTTGCATTAACAGAAGAAACCCCTTTGCTTTTGGTTTTCAAATATCCCATTTGAATCCCATCCTGAACATAGGAAAGTATTTCATCCTCTGTCATAGGTTTGATCAAAAAGGCTTTTAGGTTTAGTAAGTCTCCTGCAAGATTCGTTGTTTCAATATCAATCTTTTGCAACTTGTCCAATGGTAAAACAGACAAATAATGCTTTGTCCATTCTTTACTTCTAGGCAAGCCAAATGTTTCTGCTAAGAAATGCCCTGCCACTTCATAAATGTCTTGATTCCATGACATGACAATTCTCTCTGGCATTTCTTTTTTATCATATTTTGAGTTTTGAAGAACTGCTTCTTGATAGTCCTCACCAACCGCCATACGGGGCATGGCAAACATATGACAGACCTTCCCATTGACTTCTTCAATTCGACGAAATAGTTGACTGGAACGCAAGGTTTCTACCTTTCCAGTCGCTTCATCAAATAATTCAATGGTTGGATTGTACAATGCTGCATGAACTGCCCGACAAGCTGTTAAAGAACCGGCAAATGCTACTCCGATTAAGGTTTTAACCCCTTTATCATCTGTAGTGGTCATTGCTGCCTTTAAGAATACTTCAAACTGTTTCCCATCTTCCGTTACACGAATTTTTTTAGCCACCTATAAACGCCCATTTATTGCATTAAGCGTTTATAGATGAGAGAGGAGAACCTCTCTGCATCTAACGCTTAATGCAAAGAGGACTTCCCTCCTTTTATTTATTGTTTTTTTACAAACAAGCTTTTATTTCGCCAAGCCATTTTACATTTATTTATGGCTTCTTCACTTTCTGGATTCTCGATAAGAGAATAAATAGCGAGAACCATTTCCTTATTATTTGGAAAGGGACCATGTATATTTTTATCTAATACTAGGACAAATTCTTTTTCTGTTTTAATGACTGCGAAGTCATTTATTTTAATAATATCCATAAATTTGCTCCTTCAAATATTTCGAACTTTTTTATTAAAGAGCATTATATAAATCTTCCATAACAGAATCCTCAAGCACATAGCTATTGAAAACAACTTCAAGTGCTTTTTCTTCTGCCATTTGTTTATTAAAATCATCAAATACTCTTTTTAACAATAAATCCTGATTAATGAAACGTCTCATTTTATCTGCATTAAAATCTAACATTAAAATGAACCCTCCTTTTTAGAATTTAGTATCTTTAAGTCCTTGTTAATACCCATTAACGTAAGATAAACAATCTTCACAAAGTTTAAATGTTTTTTTACTATTTCCATGAGAACACTCAATTACATTCTCAGCAACTTTACGACAACAAGCACATGAATAATTAAAAATAAATTCGAGTGCTTGAACTTCAGTCATCTTGTTTTTGAGGTTATTGAGAGTTTCTACAAGAAAAGAATCTTCATCAATATAATCCCTCATTTTTTGAGCATTAAATTGCATCTGAAATTCCCTCCGTTATTTTAAATTAAATATTCCTTTTTCTGAAAAGACTCGAACAATCGACTTTGGCTTCATAGTCGTGACTTCTTCCTCTTTTCCGCTTTTTGGATTAATTTGCATCTTTTGCTCTTGGACACGCTTAGAAACACCTATGAGCAAATGATCACCCATTTCCTCTGGTAATGTCCCCGAAGCAATGGCTGTAGCAATATGAGCGATTTTTAAAGGCATAGCAGGTTTTATTTGCTTACCTGTTGTGATATTCAAGTCTTTGATTTTTTCCTCTACTTTTTTAAAAAAGTCAGAGGTTTGTAGGGATTTCAAAATATCTTCTTCCTCTACTTTCATTGACTGGAATAACGCAACTGGTTTTTCATTTTGTGGAATGGAGTATTGAATCATATTCCAATCCTGGACACCTAATGAAGAAAGGGCTTCTTTTCCTAAAAAAGCTAGATTATAAAGCTCTTTTTCAATATCCGCTTGGTATCTTCTTTCTTTCTCAGACCGTAACCCTTTCCTTCTTCGCACTCCGTAGACAATGACTTGTTTATATACGTCATAATTTGCATCCGTAAAGCGATAAACGCGAATGTCTGTAAATCGGCTTGCTAGAATTTTGGCACAATCCTTTAAAACGTACTGTGGAAGGTTAAAGATTAAAATTCCACCTGCTTGCAAATAGTCCGAGGTTAAATCCCTCAGAAATGTATTTTCCATCCGTTCACCGTTCATTTGCATGAACGGTGGATTTAAATACATTGCACTAAAAGCATCATGTGACATTTTAGCTTCTTCATAGCCGCATTTTGCTACATGGTCAATCGTCTTTTCAGCTAAGGCCGCACGAGACTTTTCAATCTCAATTCCATAACTTTCAGGAATGGCTCCTTTTGCTTTCATATCCTCTTGCCATTGCTTTAATGCAGCTCCCTTCCCACAGCAAGGATCCAATAATGTAATTGGCATTCCTGTCTGACAGGATAAGCGTTTTAAAATCAGTTCCATTTCCTCTGTCGGTGTGGGGTAAAATCCACCTTTTGCTTCGGATTCTAAGCGAGCCATTACGCAACCCCCTCTTTTTGAGCTTCTACGGATACAATGCAGTAAATTTCTTCATTGTAAAAAATAGAAGGCTTTTTGATAAAAATAGTGGAATGTGGAAATAATTTGTCTATTTGCTCTAAGTCAGTTAAGGAAATATAGTCATCTGTGACTCCATTTACATAGCCTGTAAAGCATCCGCAATCCCATATCGTTACCATCACTTTTTCCCCGATATTAACATCAACTTGATTAAGATAAGTACCTGGTCTTTTTAATTTCATTTGAAACCCTCTCCTATTTTTAGAATAAATGGTCATTTATTTAGCTTCTTTTAAGTTGTCAAACGCAGTTAATGACAAATAAAGAGCCATTGAAAGTCCTCTACCCCTTGAAAAAACAAGTGGTTTATTGTGTTTTTTAGCCAAGTCTCTAGCTGTTTTCATACTATTATGGTTAAGTGCATCCACTATTAAAGTGACTACATCTGCCTTACGAACCATACCCTCGTATTTATCAGTGCGTTGACTCATCTTTCCATCGTGAAATAGTATTTCAATTCCTCTTTTTTGAGCGACTTTTTGAAGTGAATTCACTTCTGAACCTCCGATGATTGCGATTGTACACATTAGAAGTTCCTCCTTTTTTTATTTTTATTTTGGTATTTTGAACAAGCTCGATAATTTTGGTTATGAATAACGTCTGGCAATAA
>JAUZPL010000146.1 GCA_030705955.1 Bacillota bacterium
AAAAAGATCGTGTTCATATGGCGGTTTTAATGGATGAATACGGTGGCACATCTGGACTTGTTACAGTTGAGGATATTTTAGAGGAACTCGTTGGGGAAATTCGAGATGAATTCGATATGGATGAGATTCCAATGATTCGTAAAATCAAGGAACATCATTACATTATTGATTCTAAAGTATTAGTGACTGAGGTTAATGATTTATTAGGACTTGAAATTGATGATGAAGATATAGATACTATTGGTGGTTGGGTTTTAACAGAAAATTATGAAGCCAAAGAAGGCGATATTCTTCCACACGCTTCATATACATTCAAAATTTTAGAAATGGAAGAACATCATATAAAATATATTGAAGTCATAAAAAAAGTTGAACCCAGTGATTCATCACCCAAAAAAGTTCCCTTAGCTAAATCAGAAGCCTTATTATAAGTAATAAACAAACAGCACCGGTATATTATTCCGGTGCTGTTTGTTTTAACATCGTTATTACTCATTTGTCTGTTTTTTTAGCTTTAATTCAGTTGCTTGATCCTTTTGCACTTTCTTTTTATCCTTTAAAGTTACTCTCTTCAATGCAAATGTCAAAAATCCGCCTAGAATCATAAAAACAAGTCCAAACCAGAAAACACTATTTAGGGAATCAACTAATGAGTTTTTAATAATCGGTACAATTAAATCCTTTAATTGTGCTGGCACTTGAGCCATTGCTTTTGGACTTAAAAGTATTGAATATAAGGCTTGTGGATCTTTATGGATCATATCTGTAAATTTATCCACCAAAGGCTTTGCTTGAACAGGTAATTTTTGAAGAACAGGTACAAGATTATCTGAGAGAAGTTTATCAGACCTGCTATTCATGATTGCTCCAAGAATGGTCATTCCAAATGTACCACCTATTGAACGGAAGAATTGGCTAGAAGATGTTACTACCCCGAGTTCTGAAGGTGGAAAGCTTTCTTGCAATGCAAGGGTAAGAATTGGCATTACAAGCCCTAAACCCATTCCTAGCATCATCATATAAAATGTCGCTGTTAGCTTTGTTGTATCAATCCCCATCGTTGTAAGGAGCCAAAATGCTACGGCCATAATGACCATACCAATTATAATTTGTGTTTTTACACCTATTTTGTAAACAATTTGTCCTCCAATAATACTCATTATAATCATTGCAATCATCATCGGAGTCATAATGGTACCAGACTGGGTTGCACTTACACCGACTACCCCTTGCATATAAAGAGGAACAAACACAATGGCCCCAAACATACCAATAGCCATTAAAAAGCCAATTCCATTTAAAACTGCGAATGTCCGATTCTTAAATAAGCTGACCGGTAAAATTGGCTCTTTTACTTTGTTCTCAATAAGAATAAATGCCGTAATCGCGATAAGTGCAATAGTAAATAATCCTAAAATTTGCCATGATGTCCATGCATAATCTTTGCCTCCAAATTGTAGGGCAAGTAATAAACTTACAACACCAACAACCATTGTAAAAATCCCAGCAATGTCTATTTTGGCTTTTTCATGTGCTTGGTGCTTATTAAGTCCTAACCAAATAAAGATAACGGCTAAAATTCCAACAGGAAGGTTAATATAGAATACCCATCTCCAGTTTAAAGAGTCAACAATCCAACCACCTATTTGCGGGCCAACCACAGATGCTAGACCGTAAAGACCACCAAAGATTCCTTGCCATTTTGCCCTTTCCTTACCGGTAAAGAGGTCCCCAATTATGATCATGGCCATTGGCATCATTATTCCTCCACCAATACCCTGAATTCCACGGAAAACAATTAATTGGTTCATACTGTCAGTCATTCCACATAGGATCGAACCTCCCATGAAAATGACTAGACCTGTTATATAAATAACTCGGCGTCCAATTAAGTCTGCTAATTTCCCAGCGATTGGTACAACAGTTGTTGAAGTTAACATGTAGGCCGTCGTTAACCATGTCATAAGATCAAGTCCGCCAAGTTCACCTACAATACGGGGCATTGCTGTCCCAACGATTGTTCCATCAAGTGCTCCAAATAACATGGCAATAATTAATCCTATTACCAGCATTTTACGATGCCTTGTATGATCAATTTGCATTTCTAAGTTAGTTATATCATTCATTATCTGTTCTCCATTTCTTAAAACTAATTTTCCAATCTGTAAATATGAATTTATTAGAGAAAAATTCCTAAATGACCGTATAGTCACTTGAACATTTTATATTCATATGACCAAGAGGTCAAATATTTTATGTTATTAATAATTTGACAATATTTTTTTAATTTCTGCTTCAAATAAGGGAATATCTTTAAAGTTCGAAAGCATTCCATGGATCACAGCTGGTCGTGGTGTTTGTCTCACTAATTCAGCTTCTACCACTTCTAGAGAAACAATTAAATCTTCTCGGTTTTTCAAGTTCTCCATACCAGCTAATGCCTGTTTCATTGTTTCAATCACTTCCCTTACATCTTCAATTCCTCTTTCCATAAGCCCAGATGCTTTTAATTTTATTTTCTTCATAACATTTTGAGACAATACAGGTATTTCATTGGATTCAATTAAGTCTTTATAGACAGCTTCAATTCTGTTATAAATAAACATCGCAATTAGTTCTAAATCTATATTTTCTTTACTAAAAAGCAACACTTTAATATACCCCTGTAAAATGCCTTCTGTCATAACAGATAAATCCCAAAGAAATGGTTCTGCATTTTTTCCAAAAATAGATCGAAATGACTTATGATATGATTCATGGATTTCTATCTGTAATTGATAGATCAACTTCTTCGTTGACTCATTTATGGGAATGGATTGTTCTCTTGAGATCATAATGATAAATTCATGATGCTCAATAATATTCTTCAAAAACCCAGTCAATTGCCTTAAAAATTGCGCCTTTGGCTGAAGGTTTTTATTATCTAGTAAAAAAACTTCCTTTTTAAATTTCTCAATATAGAATTGAAAAATAGCTAATAATAGAGCTTCCTTTGATTTAAAATGCAAATAAAAGGCACCCTTGGATATGCCGCTCTTTACTGCTATCTCTTGAATGGATGTTGAGGAGAAACCTTTTTGCGCAAAAAGCTTTATCGCTGTTTCAATAATTAAAATTTCTTTTTCATTCATTCTTATACCCCGCATTTCTTGGAATGAGAAAAATCCATTATGACTGACTGGTCATAAACATTCTATTGATAAACACCCAAAAAGTCAATATTCATCTTTTTATATTGCTCTATAGGCAAAAAAAAGAACCACTATACAATTAGCAGTTCTTTAAAGTTATTCTGTCTTTAAAATCATAATTGCTTCTTCTGCTTTAGCTAATTTAACAAGGTGGGAATCAAGCCTACGATTGATATATTTAATTTGTTCGCTATTTTCTGATTCTCTAGTTTGTTCTATTTCCTTTAATATGTTAATTACTTCTGCCTTTTGCATCCCTTCAATGCGTTCCAGGGATTCCTTAATATCAGATAGGTCGATTTGATTAACACTCACTCGATGCTCAATGCTGTCCATTTTCTCTAAACGTGACAGCCTTTTTTCAATATTTTCTAATGTTGAATTAAATGTGTTAATTAAAGTTTTTATATCATTAACGTTGTCTGATAACCTTTCAAGCTTCTGATCCATGTTCAAAACTCCTTCCTTACACTTTATATTAACATCATTTCTAACGTAAATATGTTACAAAAATCGCAACAAAATTTAGAATGAAACATTGTTAAAAAATGTCTAAGAAAGGGAGTCCCCTTAATAAGATATGCCTCATCATACTTTTTCTGATAACTTCCATACTCGTAGAACATAGCCACCACAACCACATTGATCAATAAATTTAATTCTGAGTTGATTTGAAAACATTTTCTCTAAAAGGGGCTGTAAATAGTCAACAGGGTTCCCAAATACATTAGAAGTAACTAAATTAACAAAACAGCCGATTTTAGTCTCTTGCACTGCAATGAGGGCATCTTTAATAATTAAATCAATATCATTTTCGTATTCATCATGCTCTAAGTCTTTTGTCCAATCTTTATCCATAGAAATCCACTCCTTCTTTACACCATAACATAACCTTATTTAAACCTTTTTTCAAAATTAATGAATTGATATAACGCATATAAATGTGAATATTTTTAAAACAGTTTTTGAACTATTTTTAACAAGCAGCATGATACTTCAAGTCTGTGAATATTATCATAGGCAATTTCCTCTAAAAGTTTTACCCTTTAGTCAAGGGAGTATGTTATTAAATTTAAATAAGGTTGGTGTAAACATGATGATTATTTCAATCGACGAAAAAGCTTTTTCTTGGTTCAACAAAGAATTTGAGTTAAGTAAACCATTTAGCATTCGTATGTTCCCTCAATATGCCGGCTTTGGAGAAAAACATAAAGGCTACAGTCTTGCTTTTTCTGCAGAAGCACCAACTAGCGCTGGATTTACTAAGGAAATTGATGGGATTACGTTTTTTGTAGAGGACAATGATATATGGTTTTTTGATGAAACCAAAACTTATCTTTCAATTGATCCAAAAGATGAATTGAAAGTGACCTTTATGGAAGAATTGAATTCTGCAATCAATTAGGTTACGAGAATAATAGAGACTTGGGCATCTATCTAAAAATTGATGCTCATTTTTTTTGTCTAAAAATGCTCCAATCAAAGAACATCCATTTTAATATAGATTAGTTTCACCATATTTTAACTATGTAAAGCTATATTTATCAGAAAATTAGTAATAATATGTGAACTTGTGCTCAAAAGTAGAAGAGTATACATATAATAGAAAAAACATAAGGTTAATTGATTGCCGTACAACTGCTGACCCGTTCCCAGGCACTAAAAAAAGCCAAATTTAGGGGGGGTTTTAATGAAGCAAAAATTTATTAAACATTTTAATCGGATGACTGAATCGATTGAGATTAGTATCGAAGAAAGTTGGATCCATATCCATTACACAAAAGACACAATCGAAAAAACTGTATACGCATTAAAAAACAATGAAATCACAATTGAAGCTTACTTTGAAGATTTTTTTGAAGAAAATCGTGTTTCAGATGAAATGAGAAAAGATGTACGCGAATATTTAAGAAATCAAAAGCAACCAGTCAATTTGCATTGGCAAGAATTTAAACATTTCTTATCGAAAGCCATCTCATTACATTTGGTATTTGGTGTAACGATTGCACTAGTAGTATTTGGCGGCTATGAACTTGGATTAAGTTTAGATAATTATTATCATCAATACCCTGCATTTACGGTAATTGGATTTTTCTCAGGGATAGTAATTGGAGGATTTATCACCTTTATAATAGGCCAAAAGTATTCACATCATACTAATAGGAAGCAAATGTTTGGAGGTCAACCTTCCATCCTGATAAGTAAAAATGACGAAAACCTTCCCATAATTGATGTAACCCTTGATGATGTGCGGAAAGCCGTAGGTATTTTTTCAGCTAGCCTTCCACAGGGGGTTTATCGAACCATCCTTGTAAAGGATGACAATAGTATTGACTTCAACCAACTCTCCTATATTTTAGGTGGCGTACCCTTCAGGAACTTTTATATGTCAAAAGAAACCTACGAAATATTTGAAGAACATGACAAATTAATCCCTCGCGAAATGGATTTAGTTCAAAAAGCAGTTGATCTGTACGTGATGGAAAAAAAAGAATATCCAATATTAAAAGACGATCCATTCCGCAAAGTAAATTATTATCAACTTATTTCAGGACACTATTTAAAGGATACTCCAAAAGTTGAATTTTACATTTCTCAATTTGACGGAATGATCTGCAGTATGGAACAAGGTAAAAAATAGCAGTAGAATGAAGTTCCCCTCATAAAGGTGGGGAACTTCTTTTTGGATATAATAACTCAATATAATTGCTTTTTTTTAGCGTATTGAGATAATATCAATAGAACAAGTTTAAAGATGAGGGATACAAAATGTCAAATCGTACAAAAAAGTCACAGTACTTAGCAAGCATTTCTCTAGCTATTATGGGGATAGGGTTTGTCATAACTATTCCATTTCAGCATTCGCTTTGGGGAAGTATTATTCAGGGTGGGTTTGAATCAGGATTAGTGGGAGGTCTCGCTGATTGGTTTGCCGTCACTGCTTTATTTCGGCATCCACTTGGAATACCAATACCACACACAGCACTTTTGCCTAAAAATCGTAAGAGGATCACTGCTACTATCATTTCAATGTTAGAAAATGATTGGCTTACAAAGGAAAGTATCAGAGAGAAAATAGCTTCTATACACTTTACAGAAAAACTGCTTTGTTTATTTGATA
>JAUZPL010000147.1 GCA_030705955.1 Bacillota bacterium
TACATTATTCCACCCAGGTAAATTTGGCGGGGACATTATTATGCCATTACTACTGTCTAATGGCCCGCCGCAGCTAATCCCAATTGCAGCTATATCCTTCCTTGTCAATAAAAAACCCTTCAAAATCTCATTGGCCAATTCCACTATTTTTTCTAGAGTTTGGATATATTTATCTCCACAAATTGTTTCAAATTCTAAGCGTTCCATAAGTTCGATCTTATCAAGACCTATTAATTTCCCTAAAGAAACAGCTGTTTTTGTTCCTCCAATATCTATTCCGATAAGATACATTTTATTTTCCTCTTTTCTTCATTTACAATGATCAAGCTCTTTTTTATAGGTCTAGATCATTATGTAGGAAACTGTATAAAAAGGGGGATATTACTATAACTTTATTAGTAATCTAAATAACTAATAAAAATAAAAGCATGGTTCAAACCAAATCCCTACTTTTACCCCTTAACAGAGCCCTGTGTCATCCCCTCTACAATGTATCTTTGCGCAAATGCGAACAAAAGCAGCGTTGGAATAACGGAAATGACAGTGGCTGCTGACATGGACCCCCAATCAATATCAAATTTCGTAATAAAGGAATTCATCGCTACTGGTATTGTTTTAGATTCTTCCTTGTCAATGAACATAATGGCTAAGAACAATTCGTTCCAGCACTGAACAAAAGCAAAGATAAATGTAGCAGCGATTCCAGGTAACATGACTGGGATTATGACTTTAAATAATGCTGAAATTCTAGAACAACCATCCATCATGGCAGCCTCTTCCAAGCTAGATGGAATTCTTTCAAAAAAGCCTTTCATTATAACGGTACAAAAGGGAACCATCATCACGGTATACATTATCATGAGAGATGGTAAACGATTAATCAGTTGGAGATTAGACATTAATAAATACAATGGAGCTAAGCCAATAAATAATGGAATCATTTGCGTAATGAAAAAGGCAAACATTACTTGGAGTTTACCCTTAAATTCAAAGCGTGCAAGTACATATCCACTTAATGTAGCAATGATAAGAGAGAAAAAGCCTGCAATGATGGATACGATTAAACTATTGAAAATATAAACACCAAAGTTAGAAATCTTAAAAATATTTATATAATTATCAAAGGTGATTTTTTTCGGCCAGTAATGTATGGGGATCGTAAACATTTCATTACTAGGTTTTAATGACGTTATGAAAATCCAATAAAGAGGAAACACAGTAAAAAGGAGAAATAACGATAAAAAAATGCCTTTAACCAATGGTTGCCAGTTTATGGGTTTCTCCATTAAAAATCCCCCGCTTTATTAAATTTAGTTGCAAGTAAATAAAAAACGGAAAAAAAGAGAAGAATGATCATCATAATGACACCAACCGCAGCTGCTTGCCCGTAATTTTGCCCATTAATAAGTTTATCGATCATATAGGTCGATAGAATATGGGTAGAACCGGCAGGTCCACCATTTGTAAGAGAATAGATTAAATCCGGAAAGTTCAAGATCCAAATCACTCGTAGTAATGTTGTAACCAAAAGGGTTGGCAAGATATATGGAATTGTTATTTTGAAAAGCTGCTGCATATAGTTGGCTCCATCAATCTTTGCTGCTTCATACAATTCGTCCGGAATCGATTGCAAAGCGGCTAATATCATGATGGAAAAGAAAGTAATGCCATACCAAACATTCGCAACTACGACAGAAACCATGGCCCAGGTAGGATCGGCTAAAAAGGGAATTGCTGAATGAATGATTTTCAGTTTCATCAAAAGGTCGTTAATCACACCACCTTGGCCATTTAACATCCAGCGCCAAATTAAACCGATTAAGAATCCGGACATCGCCCATGGGAAAAAGATGAAAGCCTGATAAATTCCTCTTCCTCTAAATTTTCTCCTTAATAATAATGCAACAATGAAACCAATCATTAATTGGGGTATCAAAGAACAAAAGACCCAATAGAAACTATTGATTAGTGATTGTTTAAAGCCAGCATCAGCAAAAATGGTTTGGAAGTTTCCCAGCCCTATAAAATCGATGTTGGTTAAATCAAATAACGAATAATTTTGAAAGGCCATAATCACCCCTTTTAATAGGGGGTAATAAATAAAGACCGTAACGAGTAATAAAGCCGGAAGCAAGCAAAGGAAGATAAAGAGTCCATGTTTGGCGATACGAAACGTTGGCATGCTTCGCTCTACAATTGGTTCAGTTTGCGTTTTCAAGTTATATTTCCCCCTTACTTAAAAAGAAATGAGGGCAGCAGAATAATACTGCCCTCATTTTCCATTATTTTTGATTTTCTTTTTGCTTTTTCCAAAAATCAGTCCACTTGGATAAAGCAGCTTCTTCCGATAACTTCCCTAATAGCAGGGCTTGGACGTCTTTATCAACCATCGATCTGTATTCAGCATATCCCTGATATTGAACAGGGCGGTCTGCAACTAGGTATTCTTCAGGCTTAGCATTCATTTGGATATATGAGTTGTAATAGCCTTCCTTAAAGTATGGATCATTTCCTGCACTTAAATAGATAGGGATTAAAGAGTTATTTTTCGCAAAATATAAGTTTTGTTCAGGACTTGATAAGAATGAAACAAGCTTCCAGGCTTCCTCTTTATGTTTAGAAAAAGCACCGATCCCCCAACCCGCTGTTCCTGCAGGCTGTTGGGCTACACCAGATGGCGTTCCTATAGGAAGAGGCGCCGTATCCCAAGTACCTTTTACCATATTTTTTTCACATGTAGCAATGACCTCCGGGTCCTGGATTAAGATAGCTGTTTCACCAGACGTGAAGCCTTGAACCATTTCAGGATAGCTCCAACTAATGGAATCAGGAGGAGATGCTTTCTTATATAATTTCATAAGTGTATCTAGAACCTGCTTAGATTCCGGTGTTTCAAACATCACATGGCCGTCAGTCGTGAAATAAGAGTCCTTTGGATTGATTTGCTTTCCAAGAAAAGACCAAGTCATAAATTCGATATAGTCAGATACTCCTGCACCGCCTCTGAAGCTATAGCCATATCGATTTTTTGCTGGGTCATTTAGTTTAATAGCGTCATTCACTAATTCATCCCACGTTTTCGGTACTTCCAAACCTGCCGCTTTAAACCAATCCTTTCTATAGTAAAGCGTTTTTTCATAAACACCATACGGAATATAATATGGCTTATTATCAACATCTGTAGCTCCGTGCTTGATTGTTTCTGTTAAATTATTCCAATTATCCCATTTACTTGTATATGGGGTTAGATCTTCGATAAACTTGTCATTTGCCCAATTTTTGACCGTCTGTTCGCGTACCTCTAACACGTCAATATCATCTTTCGCCATAAGCATTTGTGTTATTTTTTGATCGGCACTTTCTAGAGGCGGAGAAACCAAATCAACTTTAATATTTGGGTTTGCAGCTTCAAATTTATTTAGCATTTCCCTTAACAACTTTGTCCTTGAAGGACTTGTGAGGCTTTCAACCATTCTTAACGTAACTTTTCCGCCTGTTCCCCCTGTTTTCTCCACATTTGAGCTGCTGCAGCCTGCGATGATGCCTAAACACACCATTACTGACACAAACATTAGAAATCCTTTTTTTAGATAAAGCATTAATTTTTAACCCCCTCTGAAAATATTTCCGTTTTTATACAAAAGGAAAAAGCTCCTTTTATACCGTTTGTTGTATTGCATGCAATGCTACTTGTAAATCTTCTATAAGCTCATCCACATTTTCTAAGCCTACTGAAATACGAATCAGACCTGGGTCTACCCCGCTCGACAATAGTTGCTCTGAGTTATAGCCATAATTCGGGGAGATTACTAAACTTTCAAAGCCACCCCAGGACACTCCGATTTTAAAATATTTTAGACGGTTGATGACCTTTCGAACAGACTCATAAGAATTGTTTTCAAGTTCAAAGCTCATCAAACCTGAATATCCAGTTAATTGCTGTTTTCCTAGTTCATAGTCTGGTGAGTTTTTTAAGCCTGGGTAATTGACTTTTTTTACAGAAGGATGATTTTTTAAAAAGGAAGCTATTTTCAATCCGCTTTCTTGATGGGCTTTCATTCGGATTGGAAGTGTTCGGAGTCCGCGCATTAATAACCATGCTTCATAAGGTGGCATAACTCCCCCCAATAATTGATACTCATGGTAGAAAAGATGGTCCATGATTTCTTTACTTGTAATTAATGCTCCCCCTACAAGATCACTATGTCCTCCTAAATATTTGGAAACAGAATGGACGATGATATCAATTCCATAAGTGATAGGATTCTGGAAAATAGGAGTGGCCCATGTATTATCAATGATTGTTTTAATCCCTCTCTGTTTGGCTAAATTTGAAATCGCTTTCAAATTTACAAGCTTAAAGTTCATAGTGGTAGGGCTTTCTAGGTAAATAATCTTTGTGTTTGGTTGAATCAGTGACTCAATGATATCCAGTTCAGTGTCAAAGGTATTGGTATGGGAGATGCCGAATTTTTCTATGTAAGTTAAAAATTTCGTCGTCGGTCCGTATATATTGCTGATGCTTAAAACATGATCTCCGGCTTTTATGAACGTTAAGATAGCTGATGAGATCGCAGCCATTCCAGAGGAGAATAATTTACATTTTTCCCCTTTTTCAAGTGCAGCAATTTTTTTCTCCACTATTTCAACTGTTGGATTCGTTCCCCTCCAGTAAAGATAACTATTTTGCTCATCCTTCATCGCTTTCGCCAGTTGGTCTAAGTCATTAAATACAAACAGTGAATTCTGATAAATAGGAGGAACAACTGCTCCATGAAACCGCTCATATTCATCGCCTAGGTGGGCACAAATATGTTCATCTGAAAATAGATTTTTCTCCATACTTATTCCTTCTTTCTTATATTTCTCGAACCGTATTTTCTACGGTGTCTATTATTTTATTAAACTCTTGTTTGGCATAGACTGGGTCACGCTGCTTAATACCATTCATCATTGTAAAATGAAATGGCAAAGAATCTTCAAAAATATCCTCTATTCCAAAAGGTTTGCTCCAAAGCGTGTTAAATGTTTCTGAAACAGATTCAGCGACACTTTCTAAAAGTGGATTATGGGACGCTTTATAAATAGCTTTGTGGAATTCCCAATCTTCTAAGGAGGGATCAATCCCTGCCTCTTTTAAGAACCTAATTTCATTTAGAAGTCTTTCCATTTCTTTTATTTCCTGATCAGTCGCCCTTATTGAGGCTAATTCCACTGCTTTTCCCTCAAGAGCTCTTCGCAACTCACTAATATGCAGTAAATAATTTTTTTCCTGTTCGACATCAATTTTAGCTTGTATTTTTAATGAAACACCCTCTTTAACAAAAATCCCTTTTCCGTTTTGAATCTCAATGATATCTATACCTTCAAGATATCGTAGGGCCTCTCGAATACTTGACTTACTAACATTTAATATGGATGTCAATTCTGCTACAGAAGGGAGCTTACTACCCCTTTTTAATTGATGTTCGTTTATATAGTTCTTAATTTCTTCTGCAATCATTTCATGTAATGACAATTTTTTAACGCTTTTCATAGACGTCCACCTTCAAATGGTCTTATTTTTTACAGCTACCAGCTATCTACCTATCCTATAGGTTGATTATATTCTGATATTTCAAAATAATCAATATATTTTTTAATTCATGATTAGAAATCCTACCTTTCAACCAAGAGAAAGAAATCAAAACCATATCGCGAACGATCACGGGGGAGTTTTGCTAAAACTGTTTACAACAGGTGTTAACATGACAGTTGCCACCAATCTGCCACCAAATATTGAAAATTGCAGCCTAAACTTAACAAAATCCACCTAACATTAAACAATCAGAACCTTATAAAAACCAAGCATTTCACCATATAATGCAGCTATTTACATTCGCGATGCTCTCCATTTGAACTACAGGTCTTGGGTATAAAATAAAATTTGATGTTTATTGTTTGAAATTAATAACTAATTTGTTTCCAACTTAGTAAATAAAAATTCCTATCTTTTAAATAAGGTTTTTACCAATCAACCA
>JAUZPL010000148.1 GCA_030705955.1 Bacillota bacterium
AAATATTCTTACTATATTTCGACAAAATGCTTCCCTACTACGAACAAAAAAAGCCCCGCAGAGTTTTTCTCTACAGGACTTCCATTAGTCTTTCAACAAAATTCGGGTAGTATTACCATTCTAAAAAACTAAGAAAAGCCACTTTGTGGGTTTTTTATCCCCTTTTATTCACTTTCACATTATTTACATTTCCATTTCTTTTCAACTTATTCCATCCAACTGTAACCCCGCTAACAGCATATATGATTGATTTTAAAACCACATAAACCATCACTTGTTTGTATAAAATCCGCTGCAAAAATAGGTGAATAAGAGGTCTTGGACTTTCCTTTTCAAGATGAAAGGCATAAAGAGAACTAAAGAAATCAAGTAAATAGAACCCTATAAATCCAATTAAGGCTAGCTTTGGATGGTCTCCAAACAATGCCAAAATAAATAGAATATCGGCAAGTGGTGAAAATGGTTGATAAAGATATTGATAAATCCACATATTTGGCAGACCAATAAATCCAAGTGATTTATTTTTTAGGTTAAATAAAGCATTCTTATGTTTCCATAGACATTGTAATGTACCATATGTCCAGCGAAATCTCTGTTTTGCTAAACTTTTAAGGTCCTCAGGGGCCTCTGTATAGGCAAAAGACCTTTCCTCAAATTCCACCTTGTAGCCACTTTCTAATAATGTAAGAGTAATATCTGTGTCTTCAGCCAAAGTATCTTCTTTGAAATACCCCACCTTTTCAACGACTTCCTTTTTCCATGCCCCTATTGCCCCTGGGACAACTGTAATACAATTCAATTCGGAAAAAGCTCTGCGTTCAAGGTTAAAGCCTGTCACATATTCAATATGCTGCCAATTTGTTAAAAGGTTTCCTTTATTTCCTACCTTAACATTTCCTGAAACTGCAGCAACTTTTTCATCCTTAAAGTGACGGATAAGGAGAGAAATAGCATCATTTGAAATAATCGTATCAGCATCAAGGGCTACAACAATATCACCCTTAGCTTCTTTAAATCCTTGATTAACAGCTGATGACTTTCCTCCATTTACCTTCTTAATTAAGGAAACATTTTCAGTGTCTTTATATTTTTTTTCTATTACCTGTGCAGTACCGTCTTTTGAACCATCATCTACAATGATAATTTCAAAAGTAGGATAGTCACTATCTAAAATCGAATCAATGGTTTTACATATAACCTTTTCCTCATTATATGCAGCAATTACAACACTCACAAATGGCGTAAAAGCTGCATCATTAGGGATCTCCTTTTTATTTTTTATTTGTCTTCTTGATAAAAAAACTAAAAGTAATAAGCGGATAATCCCTAGACAAATAGCAGATAAAAACAATATTGTGAGTCCTTCTCTCCAATCATGCAAAATAAGAAATACTGCTTTATCATATACATAATATTGACTGTCTTTTAATGCAGAAGGCATCATTTCTTGATGACTTTTACCAATTAAATGGCCAATAGTTGTAAATGTATATCCCTGCTGTTTCAATGCCTTAATGATCTTAGGTAATGCTTGAACAGTATGTGACCTATCTCCACCAGCATCATGCAATAAAATGATATTTCCATTTGGCAGCTGTTTTAAAACACGTTTTAGAATTTCATTGCTTGAAGGTCTTTGCCAATCTTCTGGGTCGATTAATTCCCCGACCATTGTGTACCCTAATTCCTGTCCACGCAATATCGGAAGTAATTCGTTCTGATTGTTTGGCTCTGCATCCGCTACATATGGAGGACGGAACATGGTCATAGAATGTCCGGTAATTTCCTGGAATAGTCGTTGATTTGCATTTAACTCCATTTTTGTTCGGATTGGCGAAACAGACGCAACGTTAGGATGTGTAAAGGTATGATTTCCAATTTCTTGGCCATCTTTGAATAAACGGTCAATCAATTCAGGATGCAACTCTGCGTTTTCACCCACAATAAAGAAAGAAGCTTTTATATGGTAATAATCCAAAATGTGTAGAATCTGAGGAGTATATACCGGGTCTGGCCCATCATCAAAAGTAAGGACTACTTCTTTTCCTTTTGGTTTTCCAAAACGTTCTACTTTAAAGGGCTTTGGAAACTCTTTATATTGCTCATCATTAATAAATTTATTTGTATCCATTTGAATAGATCGTTTTCCTTGTTTTGAGGTTGAAGTAATTTTTAGTATTTCTCCATTTCCGGAATATTGAACCGGATATGTGCTTAACAACCTTTTTAATGCTTTAGCTGGATTCTTAAAAGACCTATGTTTATTCATTAATTTCCAAATGGAAGGATCCTCAGAGCCAAGCCGCCAAACTGCTATACCTTTAACCCCATTATCCATCGAGATTTTCATTTGGTTATAAAAAGTTGCAGCATCTAAAAACCAAATGATGTGTTGGTCTTCTCCGTCTTTATAACGTAAATAAGGATTACCCGTCGCATGGTCCCAATGAATATCAAGGAGTGTGTTGCTGCCCATATCCATTAAATCGCCAAAAGTTACCGTATCTGCGGGATCTTTAGAATTTTGATTATAATCATATCCATAGTTTCCCAAGCTAACAATCAGTTTATTTGATGGGATATTAAGACTGTTTAAATTTTGCTTTATCCAGTTATCCGAAGCTATCGGACCTGGTGCACTAGTGGAATAGTGTTCATCATACAACATCACTATTATACGATCTACCATTTTTGAAAGGGTGTCATAGTCAAATTCAGGGCCATTGGGCGATACATCCATGGTTACCTTCAAACTATTTTGATGGAATTGGCTTGTTAATTTTTCCATAAACTGAGTTAAGTTTGTTTTATCTCCCTGATTGATTGCTTCAAAATCTATATTTATACCAGAAAAGTGATTTTTCTTTACAAAATCCACCAAACTTTTAACTAACCTATCTTCAGCAGCAGGATTTTTAAATAACTGATGAAGGACATTTTGATCCCAATTATTATTAATAAAATTGTTTATTAATGGCATCACCTGAACATTATGGGCCTTGGCCAAGGCAATAACAGTTGGATCAACGCTGCTTTTATATGTTAAATCTGTTTTTAATTGAAGCCATTCTGGAACTACTACAGAAAGGGAATGTATATTTTTCTTTAAAGATTCCTTACTATTTTCATCCCAATTGACATAAAACCCGTATACTTCTTGACTTCCTTTTATTTTATTGAATTTTGAATGATGCTTTTTATAATCTAACTGAAATGTTGGGTGAATCATCTCTTCTTTTTTTAAACGCTTTACCAAGCTTTCATCCTTAATCTTTTCTGAAATGGGGATTATTGACGAGACTGTTTTACGTCCATTTAAATGCAGAAAAGGAAATGAGGGATCTCGGTTTATGCTTTCAATAAAAGAAAATGTAATGAGAAGGGAAAATGCAAGAAAGCCAATTCCCACTCTTTTTATGAGGGTCCATCTCCGTCTTGATGGATCAACAAAAATCCCTTTTTTTTCGGTTTCCACTAGTTTATTTCTAGAATTATAAAACCAGCCAAATACCGGAAAAAAGATAAGGGCAACCAATATCCCTATAACTAACCGGCCTAAAAAAGAATAGAACGGCATCGTAGAAAATAGATGACTATTTGTGGAAAATAGCCAAAACTTAATGCCTTCCCACGTTAGTGCATGTCCTTCTAATGTATAGGAAACAAGAAAGGCCATTGATTTAAAAAGGGGTATAAAGATTGGGATAATCATTCCAAGTAAAATAGCAATAATATTTAAACGGAATAAAATAGAGACTGCAAATAAGATTAGAAGTCTCTCTCCATGTAAGGGTAACAATCCTAATAGTATTCCTAGGGAACTGGCAAATGCTCCCCTTCTTGCTTTGACCGAAGCAAATAACGATTGAAGAATCCAACCTAATAGTTTATTCATATCAAAGCTCCTCCAAATTGGACACTCATCCAAATGATTTTATTACTTTATACAACTTTATTATCATAACAACATTGATTTCATAAAAAGTTAAAATTCTGGGAAGTTTTTATTAAATTTTTGCTTGCCATCTGTACCACTTCATTTTTTCCAACATTATTTAAGATGGAAGCACCTGTAAAGAAAACTTGGCTAGCGCCGGCGATTGCCTAGTTGCACTTATGCGATTTGAGTGTTATTCACTATGTTAACGTTCAATCCAATCTTCAGTGTGTTAAAAAAGTGAAATTTTCTTATAAGCTAAAAAGACAGAAGGCCCACCCCCGATAGGGTGAGGCCTTCTGCCATTTTTATTTAGACTGGATCTCGGAACATTTTGTTTATTATCTTGTTCAAAACATAATAATGGATAAATTCAATACTCGAAGTAATGGTTGTCAATCCGGCCAGCATCATTTTTTTAAGAGATCTAAAGGATACTATGCTCAGGTTCTTTATCGGTGTTAAGAACACTACCACTTTTCTGCCTTCGTTTAAAAACAATTTTGGATAACAATACGCTTATTTCATATAAAAGAATCAAAGGGATTGATACCGAAATATGAGAAATAAATTCTGGTGGAGAAATCATTGAAGCAATTATGACAAGGATCAAATAAGCGTACTTTCTAAGTTTAACTAATCTATATGGATTCACCAGGCCTAAAGTTGTTAAAAACATCGAGACAAGCGGCAATTCAAAGGCTACACCAAAAGGTAAAGTCATATTAATTAAGAAACTGAAATATTTATCTGCAGTAAAGGAGGTCGTCATTAAATTGTTACCCAAATTAATGAGAAACCTCATTACGTTTGGAAATATAAAAAAATAGCCAAATGCCAATCCTCCAATAAAGAGAAAGAACAAAGCAGGGATATACGCTAATGTGACCTTTCTTTCCACAGGCTTTAATCCTGGTTTAACAAATAACCAGATTTGCCATGCCGCTACAGGGATTGTTCCAGCTACAGCAACAATGGCTGCAATGTGGAAATAAATCGAGATAATATCACTTGGTCCCAAAACCATTAGCTTATAACCTAGGTTACCCATGAAAAAAAGATATATATCTTTGACATATACTAGTCCTAAAACTAGAAATATGATGAAAGTCAGCGCCGAAATAATTAATCTTTTTCGTAGCTCATCAAGATGCTCAACTAAATTAAGTTCATTATCAGTCAAAGTACCACGCCTGCCAGTCAAAAAAATTTAAAACCCTTTTCCATAGTGAAGTATATACCATCGACTACAACTTATCTATATATCTATTTTTTTGCTTAAGCTGCCACTAAAGAAAACTCGTTATTTAATTAAGCAGAGATTGTTTTTCCCATAGTGATTAAGATTTGATGAATTCCACTTAATGTTTTAAAAATATTGACAGAGGTATCGCGAACATTTAGTAGAATCGCAATAGATGTTCCATCTTTATAAAAACTATGAATGGCTTCGAACCCACCAAGATTACCATGGCTAAATATTACATTGCCTTTATTATAAAGTCCCATTCCATAAGTTGAAGCAGATCCGGGTACAAGCATTTCCTTTAAGCTAGGGTATGAAACAAGCTTTCCATGTATTAAGGCTTGATCAAATAAGGCTAAATCGTTGGCAGTTGAATAAATGTCCCCACAACCAAACAATAATTTAGCGTTGTAAACCCTTATAGGGTTGAACGATTTTCCATCTTTTAAATATCCAACTGAACTAATTGGAGTTAAGAGTGAACTAGTAATAAAGCCAGAATCCACCATATTTGCTTTATCAAAAATATTTTTTTGAATATAATCTTGTAGTGAAATTCCAGTCACCTTCTCAAGAATATATCCTAAGACCATATAATTTGCATCTTGATAATCCCACTTTGACCCCGCCCTAAAGTGAACTTTTCTATTTTCAATTTCTTTCATTAAGTCTGTTGTTGTACTGTCTTCCTTATGCCAAATAGGCCTTTGAATTCCCGATGTATGTGTAAGCAAATGAATAAGTTCTATTCTTTTTCCGTTTGGAAAATTTGGAATATATTTAGAGATAGGGTCATCAA
>JAUZPL010000149.1 GCA_030705955.1 Bacillota bacterium
GGATGTGTATCTTGTATTATTTTTTACATGGGAGAAAAGCGGGTAACTTAAATAGCAATGGAGAAAAAATGATCCCAAGTCAATATTAGAACAAATCGTTTGTTTCTCCTAAACTCATTGAAGTTAACAAATTATATTTTTTCATTGACAATGTGAAGTTTTAAGATTTATGTTTATCGATGTTAGTTAATTTTTTAGAATACCGGTGGTGCTTTATGAAAGAACTAGTCATCAGGCAAAAGCAAAAAAAGATTGATTTGAATTTAGCTTTTTTAAAAAAAGATTTGGTTTTAACTATATCCCTTACCTTAGCGGTTATAAGCTGTTTTATTCATCCACCAAAATGGGAATATATAAATTTTAATGTATTAATTAGTTTATTTAATCTTATGCTTGTGATTAAGGCCTTTGAAGATTTGAAATTGCTGGACAAATTTGCCGTTGCAATACTAAATAAATGTCAAGAGAGCAAACGAATTTCGGCCATTCTAATTTTCTTATGCTTTTTTACTTCCATGTTTGTTACGAATGATGTCGCCTTAATATCGTTCGTACCATTAACGCTCATTATTAGTAAAAAAACACAATTAAATATGACTAAAACGATCATTCTTCAAACCATCGCGGCGAATATCGGTAGCAGCTTAACTCCAATGGGCAATCCACAAAATTTGTTCATCTTTTCCTATTATGGAATAAAGCCATTACAATTTCTAACAACCGTCCTATTAATGGCTCTAGTTGGGATAAGTATATTATCTTTTGTCATTTATAGACTTAAAAGTAAATCAATACGTGTGGATCTTCCTGTTGTACGTATTGTTGATCGGAAAAAATCTTCCATTTGGTTTTTAGTTTTTTGTATCATTGTTGCTTCAATTCTAGGAGTAATCAGTACACGGCTTGCTTTTATTGTTACAATGGTGACTGCGTGTTTCCTTGATAAAAAATTATTAGTAAAGATTGATTACCTGTTGCTTATCACTTTTATTAGCTTTTTTATTTTTATCGGAAATTTGTCAAGTATCGATATCGTTCGCATTTTTGCACGTAACCATTTAAACGATACAACTTCCGTCTTTTTTGGTTCGATCCTTTCAAGCCAATTCATAAGTAATGTACCTGCTTCGATCCTCTTATCTAAATTCACTTCAGATTGGAAGCCGTTATTAGTTGGTGTAAACATTGGCGGACTTGGTACGATCATTGCTTCTATGGCAAGTGTTATCTCATATAAATTGTTCATTCAGAAAAACCCTGGTCAAAGTAAACTATATTTAACGAAATTTAGCATATATAACTTTTCTTTTTTAGCTTTTTTAACGTTCATTCAATATTGCGTTTTAAAGTTATAAAAATCTATTCCCTTTAAGCAGTGGATGATTTTTTAGGTTTATAAAAAAGCATTATTTTAAAGTTAAGGAATCACGGTCAACTGCTTCAGGGGGTTGCTCCATCCATCCTTGGTCAATCATGATTTGGGCTCCATCCTCGACATAGAGCCCAATATCCAATAAGAATTTTCCATACATCAACCCTATATCATGTCTTCCATTTAGGGACATAGCATTCGCATATGAGCGAATTTTCATTGAAAACATGTCGATTTTATGAAAGGTCATTAATTTATCTGAAAATGGTGAAAAGGTCGATGTAGTGACTAAATGATCCAATATCATCGGAGACGGCAAATTGTCTTTATGCAATAGCTGTGAACAGAGTTCTATATGTTTGTTTGTGAGTTCCTTCCCTTTTATTAAAAATTCCCGGACTTTTTCATGTTTAGCTCCTTGACTAAAACCAATCAATAATCCTTTACTTGCTATATTATTGTCAATATTATCGTAAAGATGGGCAATCTCTAACCCGTGAAGTGGTCTGACGTTCCCAAAAAAGCCATTTAAATAATTTTGTTTTTTTACAAAATCAGCCTTTTCTGGTGTAGGGATTGGCGGTGGCTTTACTAAAAAGCCCTTTTCCAATAATACATTTGTTACTTCTGTTAAAAGTTTTATAGTGGAGTCGAGGCAATGGATAAAAAAGTCTCTTATATCCGGTCTTGTCATTAACGGTATTGCAGCTGTATAAATGCTCATTCCCGCTTTACCCGCATATCTTAAGTAATGAAGATAAAATTCATCTAAAAATAGTCTTGGTGCCCCTAAATTTACATCTTCCTCTGTAAAACCTACTGGGATGGGATAATTTTCTTGAATCAATATTTCTATAATCGTTTGTATAAATTCTTCGCTTAAAAGATAAGCATCATCCAATACTTTTTTGATGCTTTGATCCTCCACATGTTGAAGAAAAAACAAAATAACATTTCGACACATGGTATTCCCCATATAGGCGGCCCAAAGCTTAGCTATTTCTGCTGATGTCAGTTTTTCGATTATATGTTTTGATCTTTTTAAATGAATTTTATTTGGTATAATCTTTTCCATAAAAAATCCCCTGACATAGTGTTTTTTCTAGTTTTCGTTCTCTTTATCAAATTTATTCTTAGAACTGTTAATGGCATTTGAACTTTTGTGTTGCAAAACAATCTTTAAGTGACAAGAGTAAATGAAAAAAAGACCAAACATTTAATAAAATGTTTGATCTTTTGGGAGCTTGCGATTAGTGATAAATGATTAAACATTCAGCACTTTAAATTGTCCCCCGCCGAATAAGCTTTTGATGTAATCTATTTTAGCATGTTCAAAATAAACTTGATTTCTTTCGTTTATTAAAAATTGAATTCCATCTAATTCTGTGATTTCATCGTTTTCTAATGCTGACTCTTCCAGAGCCAGTTGAAGCTGTGGACCACCTCAGCCAATACTCATAGCTAAGCGGATCAATGGTATTTTTCCTTCGTCAATGATATCTTGAACTTCCTTTTTAATTGCAGTTATGGCAGCAGGTGTGATTTTAATCATCATAATCCCTCCGTATTTGTTGTTTTAATTATTTCTTTTTAATCCAATATTTAATGAGTGAACCGTCTTGTTCCGTTTTAAGGATGGAATGACCTGTGTTCTCTGACCATGCGGGTAAGTCTGTTAATACCCCATTGTCTGTGGCATGCAGTTCTAAAACTTGCTCACTTTTAAGTGATTGGATGCTTTCTTTCAAACGTTCAATCGGCATAGGACAAGTAAGTCCAGTCACGTCAACAAAAGAATCGACTTTTATATCCTCAATAACTGTTTCACCTAAGTCATTTGCTGTGGTTTCTACTTCTTTTTTTATATTACTTCCGAAAACCGAGGAATAGGTTTTCCATCCGCCATCCACATTTTTCACTTTAAAGCCATTATTCATTAAAATTCGGGTAGCTAAGTAGCCTCGTAAACCAACCTGACAGCTGACATAAATAGTTTGATCTTTTGGAAGCTCATCTAGACGATTTCTTAAGTCATTTAAGGAGATGTTGATTGAACCTTCAATAAAGCCAAATTCACGCTCCACAGGTTCTCGAACATCTATAAGCAGTCCGCCATCAGCCACAATCTGATCCACTTCATGCCACTGAACATGCTCTAACTCGCCATCCAAAATGTTAGTTGCAACATAGCCTGCCATATTTACGGGGTCTTTTGCGGATGAATATGGTGGTGCATAGGACAACTCTAAATTTGTCAAATCTTCCACTGTTAAGCCGCCTTTAATGGCTGTAGCAATTACATCAATTCTCTTATCAGCACCATCTGCCCCAACAGCTTGGGCACCGAAGATTTTTCCTGTCTCTTTATCAAAAATAAGTTTTAATGCAATGGAAGCAGCACCTGGATAGTAACCTGCATGTGAACTTGGGTGAATATGAAGAACTTCATACGATACTTCTAAACGTTTTAACGTCTTCTCGTTGTTTCCAGTTGCAGCAATGGTAAGATCAAACACTTTTGCGATTGAGGTTCCAAGAGTTCCTTGATACTTTTCTTCTTTTCCCATCATATTATTAGCAGCAATCCGCCCTTGACGATTAGCTGGACCAGCTAGTGGAATCATTGCTTTTTTTCCATTAATGTAATCAACTACTTCTACTGCATCCCCAACAGCATAAATATCTTTTGCAGATGTTTGAAGATATTCGTTGACAATAATTCCTCCGCGCTCTCCTAATTCTAATCCTGCTTCTTTAGCCAATTCATTTTCAGGTCTTACCCCGATAGACAGTATGGTCATATCCGTTTCAATTTCAGTTCCATTTGATAAAAGAACTTTTTTTCCATTATTTGCAAATGACTCTACACCATTTTCTAAAATGAGTCGAACACCCTTCTCTTTTAAGTGGGAATGTAAGATGCTAGCCATTTCAAAATCAATTGGTGCCATAATTTGATTAGCCATTTCAATGATTGTTACTTCAATTCCTCTGTCAACTAGGTTTTCGGCCATTTCAATTCCAATAAATCCACCGCCTACGACAACTGCCTTTTTAGGGTGTTGGTTATCGACGTAGTTTTTTATTCTGTCTGTGTCTGGAATATTTCTTAATGTAAATAGTGTTTCATTCTCATTGAGTCCTAGAATCGGTGGTACGATTGGCCTTGCACCAGGAGATAATAGTAACTTATCATACGATTCTTTATATTCTTCTTCGGTTTGTAAATTTTTTATTGTTACGGTTTTGTTTGTAGGATCTATGCCAATAACTTCACTAAGGTTGCGGATATCCATTTTGAATCGTTCTGACATTCCCTTTACGGTTTGGACTAATAATTTTTTTCTATCTTTAATGGTTTCGCCAATATAATATGGCAGACCACAATTGGCAAATGAAATGTATTCACCGCGCTCAACAAGTATAATTTCCACATCTTCGCTAATTCTTCTTAGTTTTGCTGCTGCGGTCGCACCGCCAGCAACTCCGCCAACTATGATAACTTTTTGTGTCATAATGGTTCCCCCTTGTATTTAATTTAAGTGTTCGTAATAAAGATTTCTTATAGTCTAATTTTTTCATATTTATACCTGTGCCGGTATAAAAAATCCTAAAAAAATATTCCATTTTCCATAGAAAGAAAAAATTTAGGAAAACATCCTTTAGCTTTCATGGAATAGTGAACAATAAATTAAATCACTTACAAGAAATACATTATACCCCTTAGGGTATAATGTCAATTAAAATAATCTTTGATCATGAAGTCTACAACCTGTAGAGGCTATTATACCTATCCACCTCCAGATTTTGAGTTAAGAGCAAACAAAAAACCCTGCGAGAAAACACTAGATTTTCGCGGGTTAATATATTTTTAACTGGCCTTAAATATTTATTTTTCCACTCTTGTAAGGAAGTCTCCTATTATTTGTAGGTACTCTTCCGTTTCTTCAATGTATGGCATATGGGCACTATTTTCAAATACATGAAATTCAGAATTAGGTGTAAGACTGCTGAAATACTTTGTAGTTTCAGGTGTTGCTTCATCGTGTCGTCCGCACGTGAACAGTGTGGGAACGGTAATTTCATTTAATTTGGAGGTGCAATCAAATTCTTTTAAGTTTCCAGTAACATGGAATTCAGATGGCCCCCACATAATATTGTATACCTCAGAGTTTCTAAAATGAGAGCCTTTTGTTAAGAACTCTGGAAAAGGGTTTAGCCGGCAAACAAAATGATCATTAAATACCTTGGTGGCTACTCCATATTCTTCAGAATTCGTCGTTCCTTCCTCTTCACATCTAGTCAATGTATCCTGAACCGCTTTAGGAAGTTTTTGTCGGTTACGATCCTGATCTTGGGCCCAAAGTGGTGCGCTTAAACAGGGGCTTGAAAAAATGACACTTTTAATACCGTTTGGCTTTGATAAGCAATAGGCAGCGGCAAGTGTTGTTCCCCATGAATGCCCCAGAATATGTACTTCATCTAGTGATAATGCTTCCCGAACTTGAGCGAGCTCCCTAACAAATCGGTCAATA
>JAUZPL010000015.1 GCA_030705955.1 Bacillota bacterium
AACAACATCAACATCAACATCAACATCAACATCAACATCAACATCAACAACAACAACAACATCAACATCAACATCAACAACTACAACAACAACAACATCAACATCAACATCAACATCAACATCAACATCAACATCAACATCAACAACAACAACAACAACAACAACAACATCAACATCAACATCAACATCAACATCAACATCAACATCAACATCAACATCAACATCAACATCAACATCAACAACTACAACAACATCTACAACCAGTACAACCACTACAACAACGTCAACAATTCGTAACGTTGCATCAGTAAGTGGTCGATTTAATGGTGTAACCTACAGCGCCACTGATAATGCATTCTATAATACAACAAAGCCACCTGTGTCAGGATATAATACTACACAGACAAAAACTAACGGAAATACAAATATTGTCATTGATTCAGTAAACCTTGGGAATTTGCCACGCTACTTGTTCTTCTTTGCTGATGGTCATACTGATGCAAACTGGCAAGGAGCAACCAAAGGCTTTGTTGGAAACGTAGCTGTTGATGGTATTCAAGCATCTGAACGAACTTCAGGTGATGTACCATATGCGGGTACCATTACGACAAATGATACAACCCTAGGAGATTGGCAAGCAATTATTGACCAAAACCCAGGTCAGGCTTTTGAAATAACAGGTGCAACAAGCGTTATTTCTGATCTTGAATCAAATTTGGTTAGTGCTTTCCATACAATTAATGCTCTTCCGGCAACACCTGGTTATACAAGTGTAGATTCATCAATCCTTAATGGCTTGAATACTCAAAATGGTATAAACGAGACATTTGTTATCAACATTACTTCAGGTTTCCAAATTTCGGATCAGCTCCTTGTTACCGGAGACCCAGGTGATGTCTATATTCTTCGTTGGGATGAAGGCAGTTTCACTCCAGCCAATGGATATCAAGGCCAAGTGAAATTCCAAAGTGGGGGTGCAATTGTTCCGCAAGGTGGATTAACACCTTCAAACTTTATCTCTGTTGCCGGTGATATTGACGCTTCTGGAGGTGATGGTAATCCTCCACCACCATATCCACAAGGACCGCGTTTTAATAATGGTCAAGGGGCATTGATTAACGGTGGTCAAGATTTTAATGGCGGGGGCTTCTTTACAGGTTATTGGTTAACAACCGGAGCACCAACTACTTTCGTACCAAGTACCGGACTATGGGTGGGTGAAACCCATTCATTAAGTAACGGAATATTTGTTGGTGGCTGGTACACTCTTACTACTAAATTTAGCATGACATCAGGTACTAGCGGAGTATATGTTTCTCCAAATCCAGCAACACAACATCCTTCCATTGGTTTAGTAAAACTCGTTTCTGTTGATAATGGAGCAACCTATCAAGTATCACATACTGCACCTGGCCCTGCTCTTCAAGATGCGTTCCCACCAAAATACAGATTTATCATTACAAATACAGGTGATGTTCCTCTAGACAATGTTTCATTCTTTGATAGTCAACTTAACCGGACCATTACTTTAGGAACCTTAAATCCACAAGATGTTGTCACCATCGACGCTACAGGGTTTTAATATAGTATGAAAAGAGGATGTCTCACTAGTTGAGACATCCTTTACTATTACCCTTTCAACAAAGGCTCCAATTGGTTCTCCCATACCCATATCGGACTAAACCTCTGTCTTGCCATTATTTTGGCATGAAGGACAGAATTTTCCCTCATTAACCTTACAATTTTAGCAGCATGATCTTCATAATAGGCCTGTTCAGATGGATTATAGGTTTCTTTTGTATCAAATCCAAAGTTCCTTGCATCCCATCTCATAAAATAGGTATTTAGCTTTTTTCCCAACTCCTCTAGAGCTGGAACTGCCTCGTTTACGACAAGAAAATTCCCTTTGCTTGCTGCCTCTAATACCGTTAGACCAAATGATTCTGAGAGAGAAGGACAAATAAATAAATTGGATAAGGAAAAAAGTTCAAGTACGCTTTTTCTTGGAAATCCTTGTTCAAATCCAATATCTGAAGTAAAAATGATATCCTCGTAATTTAGGCCGTTTTTGCAGCCAGTAAATTGAATAAGTGTTTTGTATTTTTCTGGTTCAATGTCGCTTGAAGGAAAATCGCAGAAAAGTACCTTCACTTCTAGTTCACTTACTTTTTTAATGGCACCGCAAAGTGCAGCCACCTTCTCAAACTTTTTCCCTGTTGTTAAACGTCCAGGGTATACCACGAAAATATCAGATGAAAGAAAATCAAACTTTTTCATGACAGCTTGAACTTCTTCACTAAAAAAAGCAGAAAGATCAAGACTGTTATTCACCACCCTGCATTTTCCTTCGGGCACATGATATTGTTTGGCAAGTGCGGGGATTCCCGATAGAGTCGGGTATACATAAATTGTATTCTTCATTGGACTATAACGGGCTGAAAAGGGCCATTCTGATTTTGTTGGACGGTTTGCTGGTGCAGAATGTGTAAAAGCAATAAAACGTATATTTGGGAGTTTTTCCTGGGCTTTTCGAATAGCCACATTATGAACTAAATGCCAACCTTGAAAATGGATGTCATGCATGATACATACATCAACGTCAGATAATTTCTGAACAAAGTCTTCAGCAATAACATCTGCCTCTTTAAAGAAGGTATCATGAACCTTGCCTTTAGGTGCTGAGTAATCATGCCAATGTATGAGCTCACCATCTATTTTATTGACAACCTTCGCCCATTCAATACGATCATCCAAAAACACACCATATTTCTCAGTGTCAGGGCAAAGCTCACTTACAAGAAGTTTTACCTCGTAATTGGCGTCAAGCAGCATTCGAAGCTGCTCAGCAACAATATTAACTAAGGAATATGTGCTGCTTAACCCATTGAACATGGTTAAGAGAGCTACTTTCATTATTCTTCCTCCATTTCGATACTAAATCTAAAATCATACTATACTATTCAAATGTCCTTCAATTGTGAGAGTAATAGACCATTGTACCTTCTTAGAAAATCTCCTTTTTACTGTTACAATGATTCCTTACCAAGTAGTAATCATTGTAGTTGGTTTTTACCAACATACCTATTGCCTTTATTGATTCGAACCATAAAATATAAGAGCCTCCTAAAATGGAGAAAGATAGAAAGGCGGTGTTAGCTTTGAAAAAAATTCGTATATCCCTATGTATGATTGTAAAGGATGAGGAGGAGTATATAGCTTGCTGTTTAAACAGTGTAAAAGATGTTGTGGATGAAATGATTATCGTTGATACTGGTTCAACAGACCACACAATTGAAATATGCCAATCCTTCAAATGCCAAATTGAAAAATTCACATGGAATGGAAGCTTTGCAGATGCAAGGAATTTTGGCCTTAAAAAGGCGACAGGTGATTGGATTTTGTGGCTTGATGCTGATGAAGAACTGGATGAGAAGGATAAATGGAAGCTGTTTGAAGGTGAACATTTCGAGCACTTTGATATTTTAAGTCTATATTTTATTAACTATCATGGGAATCAAGTCGATGTGAATGATTCCACAAGTACTTCCCTACATCGACTATTCCGTAATAGTGGATTTACATTTAAGAATAAAATACATGAATGTTTAGATTTTGACCATATACCGAAAGAACGAATCGGTCATCTTCATGTAAAGGTTCATCATTATGGATATCTGAATTCAACTGTTGAAAAAAAGGGGAAAACAGATCGAAATTTAAAGTTATTGAAGGAACAAATAAAAGAAGGTGAGAATGTACCGTGGGCTTATTACTTTATTGCCCTAGAATACTACAATAAACAGCAATTTCAAGAAGCTTTAAATCATTTAAATCTATCCATTCTATCTTTCCTTTCAAAAAAGGTACTGCCTCCATCAGCAATCTACAAATTGAAGTATTTTATATACATTGCAATGGAACGCTTTAAAGAAGCACTTCCTGGAATTGAAAAAGCCATGATTCTTTATCCTGATTTTGTTGATTTACAATTTTATCATGGGGTTATTTTATATCATCTTGAAAAATATAAAGCTGCTATTCAATGCTTTAAAAAGTGTATGGAAATGGGTGAAGAGAATCCAAACCATTTGATTTTAAAGGGGGTAGGCTCTTTTCAGGCATGGTATTATATCAGTCTTTGTCAGCTAAAGCTGGGGAAGAAGAAAGACGCTGCGATTTCAGTTGCTCGTTCCTTGTTGTTAGCACCAAACTATAAGGAGGCACGCGAAATCTTTGCCCAATTATTTGCAGAGGATGAAAAAGAAGTTCTTGAATGGATGGAATCCCACTTTAAAGAAGAAGAGCTTGAAAAAATAATTAGGAAAGGATAGACAAATTTTAGGTATATGTTCAAGCAACCTTCTCTTTTATGAATACATTGTACTATCATAACGAAAGGAGAGAAGATTATTATGTCATTTCCAACTATACCCAATGTGACACCTACTATCAGTATTAACAGGGAGGAAGTTATTAATCTATTATTAGCTTCCATTGCATTTGAGGAGCTAGGATTAGCTCATATCATCAATGCAGAAGCTGAAAAAATTCAATTTGTCCTTGGTACATTAAATGGTGTGCATCTAACCCCATCCATTAATGACTTAATTACCATTGACAATACAGTGAATAAAACCTTAAAGACTGTCATTAAAAAGGAAATGTTGCTACAGTTTAAATTAGAAGAAATCATTGATAATCTAGCTACTTTAGATTGACAATATTTTTTTGTGGTGAAAAAGGGCATTGCAAAAAAATGCAATGCTCTTTTTTATTTGGTGCCTTTTTTATCCATTCAGTGATACTTAACCACGCCTCTTAAAAAAACAGACATACCATAATGTAGTCTATGTAACTGAACTAGAAAAAGGAGGCATAAATTGTGTTCAAAGAAAAAGTGATCCTCGTAACTGGAGCAACTGGTTCATGGGGACATGAATTAGTTCGGCAGCTTTTACATTTTGAACCGAAAGAAATCCGGTTATTCTCAAGAAATGAGTTTGCTCAAGTAACGATGAAAAGGTTATTTCAAAACCATCCAAAGCTCAGCTTTATTATTGGAGATGTCAGAGATTATCTCTCTACTTTTGAAGCCTGTAAAAATGTAGATTATGTGTTTCATCTTGCAGCTATAAAACATGTGCCAATATGTGAGGCACAGCCATATGAAGCTCTAAAGACAAATGTGAATGGAACAGAGAATATTATTCGGGCCAGTATTGCTCAAGGTGTTAAAAAGGTGATTGATGTTTCAAGTGATAAGGCAGTAAACCCTATTAATTTTTATGGCATGACAAAGGCGCTTGGGGAGAAACTCATCATAAATGCAAATGACCTCTCAGAGGATACAAAATTCGTCTGTATTCGTGGTGGGAATGTTTTAGGTACAAGCGGCAGTGTTGTGCCCTTTTTTAAAGGCCTATTGAATGAAGGGAAAGACCTTCCTATCACCTCTTTTGAAATGACCCGGTTCTTTTTAACCCTCAATGATGCCATACAGCTTTTATTAACAGCAGCGATGGATTCCGTTGGTGGAGAAACGTTTGTATTAAAAATGAAGGCTTGTAAAATTGTTGATTTAGCTGAGGTAATGGCAAAGAATCTGACCGAAAGAAATGTTTCAATGATTGATATAGGGATAAGACCTGGGGAGAAAATACATGAAATGTTAGTTTCAGAGAATGAATCTCCAAACACGTTTGAGTATAAGAACAATTACTATGTTATTCTCCCCACACATGCTTCGGCTATTCTTCAAAACAAATATGGCAGCTTACCAAAGATCAGCTATAAAACCTACACTTCAAATTCAGATTTAATGTTACAAGCTGAAATCAAAGCATTACTTGAACAAGGCGGATTTTTATCATGAAAATTCTTGTTTTAGGCGGAAACGGTATGGCAGGTCATGTGATAAGGTATTATCTTCAAAGCCTTTCATATGATGTATATTACTCTATTCGTGAACAAAAAAATGATAAAAAGGCAGTTACGCTTGAGTTAACAGATCAAACATTTACCTATGACTGCCTGCAAAAGTTGAAACCAGATATTGTGATAAACGCAGCTGCAATTTTAAATGACTTTGCCACGAAAAACATAAAGGAAGCCATTTATGTGAACAGCTTTCTTCCACATTTGCTTGCAAGCTATGGAGATGAGATAGGTTTTAAACTAATCCACATTAGTTCTGATGGAGTGTTTTCAGGAAAAAAAGGAAATTATCTTGAGAAGGATGAAAAAGACGCCACTTCTGTTTATGCGATGACGAAGAATTTAGGAGAAGTTGTTGATAAAAAACATGTAACGATTAGAACATCTATTATCGGCCCCGACATAAGAAAAGAAGGAATAGGATTATTTCATTGGTTTATGAATCAATCGGGTGACATTCAGGGTTTTAATGAGGTTTACTGGAATGGAGTTACCTCACTTGAACTAGCTAAGGCAATCGATTGGATTATACAAAAGAATACGGAGGGACTAGTCCAATTAACAGCAAGAAATAGGATATCGAAGCATGATTTACTCTTGCTTTTTAAAGAGGTGTTTAATCGTAAGGATATTAAAATTATTCCTAACTTTATATATAAAAAAGACAATACCCTAGTAAATACGAGGAAGGATTTTTCATATCAAGCACCTGAGTATAAGTTCATGATTAGGAATATGAGGGAGTGGATGGAGGCGCATTCAGACTTGTATTTCCATTATCAATATCCACAAAAAAATATTGATATAGGTGGTTAGGTATAAATGAAGAGAGCAATCGTTGTTTATTTAGATTATACAAACATTTTGCTTCAGCAATTTGCTTGTTTCTATACATCTTATAAATATAGTCACTGTGATGAAAATACAGATTTAGTGGTTTTTGGACCCAAAATATCACTTGACCTAGTTCCAGAGGATTGTATAAAAGTAGAGTTAAACCCATTTGAAGGAATATGGAAAACGTATCCATATATGAATTCTGTTAATTGTCTTGGTACAAAGGAAGCAGAGTTTCTAAAAGGCTATGATTATTTATTAAGATCGGATATTGATACCTTTTTAACCCCAGCCTGGAACTCCTTTTTCCCAGACCATTATACGGTAGGAGGGGGAGGGTATACGAACACAACGGAGGTAGTCGAAAATATAAAGCGGGTTGCAGAAAAATTTAATACAAAGCATCAAGGAATTCACAATATTGGCTCCACACATTATGGTCCATCCTCCCAAGTAATAGAGGTTTGTAAATTAAGTCAGGAGGTCGCCTATTATCTTTTGGCGGAGGAATTTAAGGATGACCCTGGTGCTTGGCCAAGCTGGTATAAAGGGGTAACCATTTTGTACAGCACAGAAATAGCAACGAATCATTTAATTGATGTTGTTGATATTAAACCAGATCAGCTTGATTTCCATAGTACCTCAACAGACTCGATTCATATTCATCCGCATATCCATTGCTGGCATACAAATGATGTATTTTCTAAATTTGCTTATTTTAATGGGAAATATGATCATTTGGTTCCAAACTTACATTGTGATGAAGTAAGACAATATTGTTTAAATATGGCATTGTTGGCAAAAAAGGAGCTTCCAAGGCTTTATTAATTTAAACTATATAAAGGCAAGATGTAAATGGAATCAAGTGATCCATAACATCTTGCCTTTAACATTTACATGCAATATTCTAGGATAAATTTATTTCTTGCGTGGTGTAGGACATGTTTCTTCTGGAATTTCTAATACATCCTCAAGTTTAAATTGAAGGAGCATTTCTTTCTTAATGATTTCTTTCAATGTTTTATTAACTGATTTATTGATTTTTAATAAGTCACTAATTGAAGGGCTGCCATTCACATTTTCTCCATCTTCTAATGTTCCAAGTACGGCTTGGATTTTCTCTGCTTCGGCATTGATTAAATGTGCTAATCCCAATTCTTCAAAAGCAATTGAAGCTAGTAATAAATTAATAACTTCTTCCCTTGTAATCGTAATGTTTGCGTTAATATTTGGTATTGTAGGCATTGACATCGCTTAAATCTCCTCCCAGATTTTCATTTTCGCTTTATCTTATAAAATGGATAAACCTTAGGTGCATGGTCTATGATTTTTTTTTTTGGACTATAGTACCAGGAATTGTGATAATGAATAACATAATTTTGTACAGTAACCATAGAAAAAGGTTTTCATAATATATGATGAAAGTTTGAAGGGAGGATTCGTGAAATGATAAAAGGGTCCGAGAAAAAACGGACTTTGCCTCTGATGTTTATTCAGCAGCCTGATTTTGATCCGCCAAAAATAAAGATGCAAAATTATTTTGTATATCGGGAAAGACCAGAACCAATCCATATTCATGAAGAAAAGGTGCAGGAAGATAAGGCTTCTAGGAAGGAAAAAAGAAAAAAAGAAGCTCAGGAAATAAAGAAGAATAATGAGGCCGAATTAGAGGAAGTTTCAAAAGATGTAGAGAAAAAGTCATGGGTAGAGATACCAGATAAAAGTATCGTAAGTGAAAAACAAGTAGAAGTGCCAAAAGAAGTAGAAGAGGTAAAAGTAGTAGAAACTAATGAAATAGTTGAACAAAAAAATGAAGAAGAAAAACCGCAGGCAAAAAAAAGAATTTCATTTAATGAACTCATTTTAGAAGATAAATTAAAATTTTTAAAAACCTTTTCTCAAACAAATGCCAAAATTATTTTCGAGTTTACCACTGAAGAGGGCACGTTCTCTGGATATTTACTCTCTCAAAAATACGGTGAGATTGAAATTCATCAAATATGGGGCAGGAAAAAGAGAAGCTTCCCGCCGGGTTCAATACTTGATGTTAAAATGATAGGTCTTTAAAGGAGTGGCTTACCATGATTGGTAAGCCACCTTTTCTTCAATTATAGAGTAACAGGCTCTAAGCAAGTAACAGCACAGAAGCAGCTTAAGTCAACAGTGATGCAGATACCAGTTCTTGTGATATCAGATACTTTTGCTCCATTGAATTGAGCGCATGGAGTTGCTGGGTTTGGTCCGCCTTTTACAGTTAACAATTCTAATCTTGCGCAGCAGTTTTCGTCAACAGAAGATACTCTGAAAACAAAGGATTGTACGCAATCAAGTGCATGATTATTGCCAACACTTACACCTGTTCCTAAAAATGGATCACATCCGCAGTAAAGAATTACTGGAATGGTGTTAGGTGCAGTTGTTGCTGGGGAAACCCCACTTAATAATTCTTGAATAGACCTTTCGCAGCTAACAGTGCAGCCGGTTGTAACTGGGGATACTTGGTCCTGAGCATCTGCGATGGCAGTTAATACTGCGCAAACACAGTTTTGAGTCCCACTAGGTTGACATGACATGAATCTCTTCATCTCCTATTTTTTATTTTTGACTTTTTGTCCTTAATAGAATATGGCTTTTTGTTTTTTTTGTGTGGGTGAGAGTCTAGTTGAATTCTTGGTTGGCTTTAAAAAAGTAAAAATAGACTATTTTACTAGTCATGAGTTAAATGCCTTATTGTATTTGACCATTTACTGGAGTGTCTAGAAACAAACCACCTTTTTGGACATAAAATAAATGGAGAAAACTATAAGGAAAGAAGGATTGTTTTCAATGAAAGACTCCATAGAAAAGGGAATGAAGGCAGGGAGAAAATCAATTGACGGGGAAAAGAAAGAAAGCCTAGCACCAGCAATGGCTCCAAAACGTCGGAAAAAGGGCGGCTGTAATTGTGGTAAGAAAAAAATGGGTAATAGTTAAAAGTCCATTTTTTAATAGAAATATATAAGAAAATGTAGATAAGGAAACATGTATGCCTATCCAAACCAAACAATGCTTGAATAAGATAATTTATGAAACATATAGCATTTTGGAAGGGAGAGGGACAAGATGGGATGTATGAATGAGTTCCAACATAAAAATCATGACCATCACCAGAATGAGCAGCATAGTCTTTGCGATGAAGATTGTTTATGTAAGCTGTTAAGAGAGTTTGTTGGCCAAAGCTTTGATTTTCAAACAAGGTCAGGCAACTTTCTTTCCGGTAAAATTCACTGTATTACCAAGGATTGTTGCGTTGCTATCATTGAACCAGAGGTTCTGACTCCACATGTACCGGAAAGGTTAACCATTATTCGCTGCAAAGATATAGAAAGTTTTTCGAAGGAATTAACATCGTGAAAAAACCCCTGTTTAAGGGGCTTTTTTTTGACTATTAGTCGATATGACCAAATAGGGATGCTGTTTTTTTAATAAAAATGCTTTTTTTGATTAATAGTTGATCTTTCATATCGGAGGTGTGGTGGTTTGGAAGGGTGTAACGTTTATATGCAAAGTGAAGTTTGGAGGTTGAATACATAGGGAGTTTCATTGAGAAACACTGTTTTTGGAACAAGGTGTCCTCCCCAACATTTACTTGAGAAAAGGGTATTTTTTCCCAAATTCTTCTTTTTATAATTAATGATGCTCCGTGTAAATAGTGAAAACCATCACTCCCAATCCATGCATTTTCATATCCTGGATGATAAAGTCTTAGTTCTTGTAAATGGTCAAAATATACATAAAAAGTACTTTTACCTATTACCTCGGCATTGGTTTTTTGTAGTACATCAACTGCTTCCTTCAAATAATGAGGGCCGTAATAATCATCATCATCAAATTTTGCTAAGATGGGATAGGTAGCCTGCTGAATGCCGTGGTTTAGGCATTCTCCTAAAGTTATAGCTTCAGGAAACAGAAGAATTTTAAATTTAATTTGATGTGAGGAGAGAATATACTCTGCATATTCAGGCTCTATTGTTGAACAGTTAAAAACTAAAATGAGTTCTTTATCAGAAATTGTTTGCCTATTAAAATTTTCTATAATATTTGATAGGAAGGATGGTCGATTGGTACATGCAATTGCGGATATCATACCGGACCAGCCGATGAAATGTAGGTCTCAAAGGATTCTGTTTCGGCTATCTTAATACAATGGCTTTGGAACTTTTGATCATCTACCTGCCAGGTATGCAAATGCTCTGAAAGAAAGCGAATCATCGTATAATCGTATCTGCTTCCTGAATATAGAGGAATCCGCCTTCGTAAACAGTCTATTTGGAACTGAATATCTTCCCCAAGATTAATAGGTGCAAATTGAACTGTTTTTAAAATTTCTTTTTTAAACATTAATGTGCCTCCAGCAAGAGCATTCTTTTTGATGTTCGTAACATATTGATTCTCCATGCCTAATCGAAAGAGCGATAGCGTTTTATTCCTTTTAAAATAGACAAAGATGGTGCTCTTTCCTATTACATTTGCTTTTGTGGTGGTAAAAAGATGGATGGAATTCGATAAATAGGTGCTTGAGTAAAAATCATCATCATCGAATTTAGCAATGATAGTATATTTTGCCATATCAGCACCCAGATTAAGGCACTCTCCTAAGGTCCCAGACTCTAATTGAAAAACCCTTATAGTTGGAATCCCAGCAAGCTGACTTTCCCAAGGCTCCTTATCTGTGAGACGATTTAACACAATAATCAATTCCTTCGGTTCATATTCCTGTCTTAGAAAATTCTGTACAATATTTTCTATCATTTCTTCCCTAAAGCTACATGTCACAACGGAAACCATTCATCCTCCTCCTATGCCTATACCTTACATCTTCTCTTTTCATATTATGTTGAAGGGGAAAAAATAAGAAAAAAGTGGGGTGATTTTCTATGAAAAAAATAGTCATCACAGGTGTAGCGGGTTTTTTAGGATCTCATCTTGCAAAAGATTTACTTAACGAAGGCCATCACGTTGTCGGGATAGATAATTTTATTTCAGGTAGGAAAGAAAATCTTTTAACGCTTTCTAATCAACATTTTTCATTTTTGGAACTAGATGCATCCGATCAAGATTTAATACATCATCCTCAATTAGTAAATATAAATGAAATTTACCACCTCGCCTCACCAGCCTCCCCGAAATTTTATCAACAATTCCCATTTGAAACAATTAATGTGAATACAACCGGAACGAGAAATATGCTAGAAATAGCAAAACGTTGTGGTGCAAAAATGGTTTATACAAGTACAAGTGAAGCATATGGAGACCCGCTTCGGCATCCTCAAAGTGAATCTTACAGAGGGAATGTGAATACGTGGGGCCCAAGAGCCTGCTATGATGAGGCGAAAAGGATGGGAGAAGTTCTTTGTTATCTTTACTTTACGAAACATAACGTGCAGATAAAAGTGGCAAGAATCTTCAATACCTATTCTGCAGGGCTTGCGAATGATGATGGACGGGTCATTTCAAATTTTGTTACACAGGCATTAAAAGGACAAGATATTACGGTTTATGGTGACGGGAAACAAACCAGATCCTTTTGTTATGTGACAGATACGATACGTGGTTTAAAGCTATTAATGGAAAAGGAAAGTGCAAATGGTGAAATTATGAATCTAGGTAATCCAAATGAAATCCCGATTCTGACAGTAGCACAGCTAGTAAAATCTTTATCAAATTCAAATAGCAGTATTACGTTTCATCCGCTGCCAAAGGATGATCCAAAGGTTCGAAGGCCAGTGATTGAGAAAGCGAAGGGTTTACTTGGATGGGAGCCAAGAGTGACGTTGGAGGAGGGATTGAAAGTAACGATTCAGCAGTATAAGGAAAAGCTGAATTTATAATTTGAATTTTTAGAGGTGAAAAAATGACTATTCAATATAGTGTCGTAATGCCGACGTTTAATAGAAAAGAACAATTAATGCTGACACTTGCCTCATTCGAAAACCAGACATTTCCTATGGACCAATTTGAAGTAATTGTGGTTGATGATGGTTCAACAGATGGAACAGATGCTGAGATTAGAAACTATCACCCTCCTTATACCTTGCAATATTTATCTACTGGAAATTGGTCTGGAATCCCTGCAGCCTGGAATTTGGGTGTGAAAAATGCGACTAGCCCCAATATTATTTTCTGTGATGCAGATTTTTTTGTTCTGCCTCATTTTATCGAAACCCATCATCAGTACATTGTAAACCACCCAGATGCGGTTATTTCCAGTATTCCAAACTGTGGAAGAGGTATTTATTTACAAATATTTCCTGAGTATGCCTTTGAGGAGAAAGAGTGGATTGCAAATCTGCTAAGACAGGTTGGTTTATGGGATGATTCTTATTTTTCCTCAAACCAAGTGGTAAAGATCGTCAATGAAGATGATGTTCGAGATAACCTTGAAAAGGTATTAAAGGCTGTTTGTCCAGTGGATTATTTTCCACAGGTTCTTCGTGAGGAGTATGCAAAAACAGATGTGGCACCATGGGTTCTAGCCATCAACCGAAGTCTTTCCGTTCAAAAGAAATATATCGAGAGAGCTGGATGGTTCGATGAAAGACTTGTTCGCGGCGGTGATTGGGATATGGGATACCGGCTGGATAAAATGGGCCTCCCATTTATAAGTGTTGACAAGATAGTAGGGTATCATCAAGAACATCCCAATCTATTTAGAAAACAAATTACTAAAACAGGGGAATCACATTTGAAAATAATACTAGATAAATATGGTGCTGAAGATCCAGAGCTTTCATTACAAACGTTCTTCTCTCCCTGGGATGAAGGGAAGCAATTTAAAGATATGTTAAGGATTCTCCATACATTAAAACAGGGAACAGGGTTTCAAAAAAGGTTAGCGGATTCCTTTATCAATGATTTGAAAAAAATTGCGTTAGAAATAGTTAGATAAGTTGAAATCAAGGAAAGGAGGTAAAAAAATGCTTGTTTCGGTTGTGATGACTGTATTTAATGGAGAAAAATATCTGCAGGAGGCAATAGATAGTGTTCTTTCACAAACCTATAAAAATTTTGAATTTATTATTGTAAATGATGGATCACGAGACAATACAAAAAACATTTTAAAACAGATATCAGACCCAAGAGTCAATATCCTTCACTTAGAACCAAATCAAAGCCAGGCAAATGCTTTGAATTTTGGTATTGATATTGCCAAAGGGGAGTGGATTGCCCGTCAGGACGCCGATGATATTTCCTTGTCAAACCGATTAACGGAACAAGTGAAGTTTGCGCAAAATCATCCTCATTTAATTGCATTTGGAAGCCATATTGAATGTTTCTCAGATGATCAATCCGTACAAAAGGATTTTCTCGATAGTGTGACAAATTATCATAATTCCATTTATACAGAGGAGGATCTATTGAAAGAACGGTTTCATAGCTGTCCATTTTCACATGGGAGCATGATGTTTTCAAAGGAAGCCTTCCTAAAAGCAGGTAGATACAATCCAAAATATAGGATTTCACAGGATTATGATTTATGGATGAGGATGTATGAAACAGGACCAGTCGGCATATTGCCAAAAATACTGTATAAATATCGAATTCTTCCAAACTCATTATCTCAAAATGATCAATCAGAATTTAGAGAAGAATTAAGAGGAATATCTGTTACCTATTTACTAAGGATGTTTTCCGCAAAATTTGATAAGCACTTTCCTACATTTATCATTTTAGGTTCAGAATGGGTGACCAATTTTATGAAAAATCGTATTTGCCCTAAGACAGGACTAAGTGTTTTGGATTTTGTGAACGGTCATGATTCAAAAACATTTGATAGTCTAGTTGAGAGAGTTACTGGAGAGGAAGTAGATGGAATCATTGTTCTTGATGGAAAGGAAGCGAATGATTGCCTAAATTATCTGCAAAATAAAGGGCTAGAATACAATCAAAATCTCTTTAATATAGCCTAATGGAAGGTGAGCCCACACATGATGGTTTCTGTTGTGATGCCTGTATATAATGGGGCAAAATATTTGCAGAATTCTATTGATAGCATTCTTAATCAAACCTTTTGGGATTTTGAGTTCATTATAGTAAATGACGGTTCAACCGATGAAACAACCAATATTCTAAACGAAAATCAAGCAAGGGACAATCGAATTAAGGTCATCCATTTAAAGGAAAATGCGGGTGTTGCAAATGCAAGAAATGTAGGTGTTTGGGCCGCACAAGGTAAATGGATTGCCATACAGGACTCAGATGATATAAGTGTGCCACATCGTTTGGAAACACAATTAAATTATGTTGAAGAACATAAGGATCCCGTTGCGGTAGGATCCATGATTAAATGTATTCCGGGCCGATACTCAGTTGATAAGGATTTCCAAGCCTATTTAAAAAACACAGAAAAATGGAGTAATGCATTACTAACTCGTGAGCAAATTAAAGGAAATCGCTTTATCAGCACCCCTGTTGTGAATGGCTCGGTCTTATTCTTAAAGGAAATATTTATGAAGGTAGGCGGTTATAACAAGAATTATAGAATTGGAGAGGACTTTGATCTATGGATTAAGATGCTTGAATATGGTCCAATCGACAAAATTCCAGAGGTTTTATACCATTATCGAGTGGATGCTGATTCCCTTTGCCACGAAAACGATGTTGTAACATGCAGTTATTTAATGAAAATTGCTTGTAAACATATAAATGAAATGTTCACTCAACAAACAGGGAAAAAACCAAAATTTTTGGTATTGGGGACAAAAGAGGGCTGCCATTATATTTTAAAAACAGTTGTTCCGGAAGTAGGCATAAACGTTTTGCAATATTTTTATTTAAATACCAGAAAAAGTTTAGATAAAATCGTTAAACAGTTTTTCCAAAAGAAAGCAGATGGAATCATCATCCTTGATTCTGCCCACTCAGGAGAGTATTTACAGTATTTTGAAAGTAAAGGTTTGGTCATGAATGAAAATTTATTCCGTCTTTGGAATGTCTTCTAAATCAAAATAAAGGCTGGGAGCGGTGGTGAATCAATATGGAGCAGCCGAATGTTAGTGTCATTATCCCAACGTATAATCGTGGCCCCATTCTTCTGAATACATTATTATCGTTGAAATATCAGGATTACCCACAATCCCGTTATGAAATTATTCTTGTTAATGATGCATCAACAGATAATACGATGGATGTCGTTCAAAATTTAAACATTGAAAATTTAAAAGTATTTCATAAACCAAAAAACCAAGGGGCAGGAGCAGCACGAAATACGGGGATAGAAAATTCCGAGGGAAAACTTGTTATTTTTTGTGACAGTGATTTTGTTGTTCCTTCTTCATATATTTCAAGCCATGTTGAGACACATAAAGAAGATTCAAGTTTAGCAGTTTCGGGAATGGGGCATTGGTATTACCTTTTTTCCTATGATTTTAGAGATCAATGGTACCCTTTTCAGGATATAGACTTTGTCGAGGTATATAATAAAGATTTTATCCAAGAACGATCAAGTGCTTCGAAATATCTTCTAACAGAACAAGATATTCGTGAAGGCAACTTTGAGCCTTTCCTATTCAATCCTAACTATATAAAGGATTGGATTTCAATGTATGAGCAATTAATCCAACTATTTGGGGAAAGGTTAGAAAATTTTCAGTATCCTTGGCTGTCATTCTGTACAGGGAATCTTTCGCTCTTGAGGGATAACTTAACATCCCTTAGAGGTTTTGATGAGACATTTGTTCGGCTTGAGGATTGGGAATTAGGCTACAGATTTTTTCAAGAAGGAGGAAAATTTTGCTTTTCAATAAAAGCAGAGGCTTACCAGCAACATCATCCCATTAATCCTGAGAGAAACAATGTAGATGTAGAAATGTTTAAACATCTTTGCTGCAAACACCCTTCCATTGATATTTATTTAATGGCCTTACGATTACGTGAAGGATTATCTTATACCAATATATCTAAAGTATTAGAGCAGCATAAGCAATTAAAAGCAGGAACACCAGAAATTCTTCCATTATTAGATCGGTTTGAAGAAAATATGAGGGATTACGCCTTCTTGGGGAAGAGAAACGCTCACTTAAATCAAAGGGGGCTAACTGATGGTAAATATTTAAATGCCATTCAGAAAACTTCTTTATATAAAGAATGGATGGAGGCCTATCATGTAACAACACAATAAGGGTGGTGACGAAGAGTGAATGACTTGACCCCTCCCTAAGGAGATTTATCAATCTGTTGAAGAATGGGCTAAGAAAAGTGAAATGAACGAACAGAAAAATATTTTTTTCAAAGGATATATCCAAATACCCTTTATTGGAAGGAAATGAAGCTCTCCCTTTTTGGTCTCCTCCTATTTTGGAGGGGATATGTTGGGATTCTTCCAAATGGCAGAGTATGGGGACAAAATGGTGCGATCATTTCTCCAGATAATCGATTAATATGGGACGTTTCTTTAGAGTGGGTAAAAAATCAAAAGGATCATTCTATTTTTAAGGTTAAGGAATTAACGCCCATTTCTCAAACCTTTGATACAGTGGCTGACTTAACACATGTAGGGAGTCGAAATTATTTTCATTGGATGTATGAGGTTTTTCCGAGACTTCATCTTCTGGAATGGGCAGGAATGAAACCAGATACTTTTATCGTAAAGCAGGATCATGAATATTTACCATTTCAAGATGAAACATTATCTAAATTAGGAATTAAAAGAGAACAAGTAATGAAGACTCATCCAGATTTTCATATTGAGGCAAGGAAATTAATTGTCCCATCACAGCCCTCTTTTGTAACAAAGTGGGCATTCACTTATTTGCGATCTGTTTTTTTAGAAAATTGCCAGCATAAAATGATTGGAAATCACCGTTTGTATATCAGTCGAAAAAGAACTCGGAAAATTGTAAATGAGCCAGAATTGATAAAATTACTTGCTTCATTTGGGTTTATTAGGATAGAGTTGGAGAATTTATCTGTAGCAGAGCAAATTGAATTATTTTCAAATGCTGAAACCATTATTTCTTCCCATGGTGCAGGGTTGACGAATTCAACATTTTGCCGCCCAGGTACGAAAGTTTTAGAGATTTTTTCCACCAAACTTTATGCTAAGTAACTATTGGCTGATTTCCCTATTAGGAAAACTTGAATACTATTATCTAATAGGAGACTATGGAGAACGTGATCCGGAATTTATTCATGATCAATGGCCAGGATTAGACAATATAACGATTTCTATTGAAAAAGTAGCTCAAATGTTAAAACAAATGAATATAGAAGCATAAATAACAAAAGGAGCAATCCATCCGGATTACTCCTTATTTTAATATCTTTTCATTGAATACCTTCAATGCCCTAGCTACAACGGCATCCATATTATAATATTGATATTCTGCCAGCCGTCCTGCGAAAATAATATGATGAAGTTTTTCTGCCTCTTTTTTATATAGCTTTAATTGTTCTTGGGTTTCATTATTTTTAACGGGATAGTACGGCTCATTTTTCGCGGCATCGTAGTTTAGTGATATTTCCTTGGCGATGGTAGTTTTGCTGTGTTTTTGCCCTGTTAGATGTTTAAACTCTGTTATTCTTGTAAACTCATAATCATTTGGATAGTTTACTTGGCCAGTATTCTGGAACTTTTCCATGGGATGTGTTTCAAAAATAAATTGTAAGGAGCGATAGGGCAATTTCCCGTGTTTATAATCAAAAAAATAATCAATGGGTCCAGTGTAAATGACTTTTCCGTTAAATGATTGGTTGAATACCTTCATTTCTCCATTTCCATGGTTCACACTAACGATATCTTTATAATCCGTATTTAGAAGGAGCTTTATATTTTCATGGTCAAGCATATTTTCGAACATTTTCGTATACCCATATTTCGGAGTACCTTGGTAGGGGTCTTGAAAATAACGGTTATCTTTACTTACAAAGACAGGTACCCTTCCAGTTACGGTCGGATCTAATTCTTCAGGTTTCACCCCCCATTGTTTGATGGTATAGTTAAGAAATACCTTTTCATAAATATAATTGGCTAAATATTGAAGATCTTCATCCTCTATTTCCTTCAATTTAAGAATGGGGACCTTGTTATTATATCCGAACTGATCGATTAACTTTTCTTCTAGCCTTAATGCAAGGAATTGAGGGAATAATTGATGTAATGAATGAATATTAAAAGGAATCGGAACAAATCTTCCATCAATAAATCCTAGGGTTTCATGCTGGTAGATATTCCAATCCGTGAAATGGGAGAGATATTCCCAGACTTCCTTTGAACGGGTATGGAAAACATGTGGACCATACTTATGAACCAAAATGCCTTCTTCATTATAAAAATCGTATGCATTCCCACCAATATGGTTTCTTTTCTCTATAATTAGTACTTTTTTATGAAGGTGTGAGGCAATTCTTTCAGCTATAATACTGCCAACAAATCCAGAACCTACAATGATGTAATCAAACATTCTGTTTCCCCCTAATACCCATCTGGATTTTTATATTTCCAATTCCATGCTGTTTGTATCATTTCTTCAATACTAAACCTTGGCATCCAGCCAAGAAACTCCTGGATTTTCTTTGAGGATGCCACCAAATGTGGAGGATCTCCCTGTCTTCTGGGGGAAATTTTAATCGTTGCTTTTAGACCTGTTACTTCTTCACATTTATGAATAATTTCTAACACAGAGAATCCTCTTGTGTTTCCTACATTAAAAACTTCTGTCAAAGAATGATTGCTACATTTCAATAAGGATTCTAGAGCTAGAATGTGTGCTAAGGATATGTCAGAGACATGGATATAATCACGAATACATGTACCATCAGGTGTATCATAGTCATTTCCAAAAACCTCTATACATTTTGTTTTTCCTTGTAAATGATTTAATACATTTGGAATGAGATGTGTTTCAGGTTTATGATCCTCTCCAAGAACCCCTTTCTCATTACAGCCTGCTGCATTAAAATATCTTAAGGAAACGGAGTGAAAAGGATCACTTTTTGAGACATCCTGAAGGATAGATTCTACAAATAATTTGGATTTTCCATATGGATTGATTGGATTGGCAGGAAGAGTTTCATGAATGAATGTACAATTTGGAACTCCATACGTGGCACATGTAGAAGAAAAAATAAATTTATTGATATGAAAATCAATCATTTTTTGAATGAGCGTTAATGAGGTTTCAACATTATTTTGATAATATTTTAGGGGGCTTCGAACCGATTCACCCACTAAACAGTTTGCTGCGAAATGCATGACAGCTTCAATTGGGAATGAACTAAAAATGTTATCTAGATTTTTTGAATCTCTAACATCTCCATGTATAAAAATGGCTCTTTGATCTACCGCCTTTAAATGTCCAGTAGATAAATTATCTATTACAATCACTGAATATCCTCTATCAGCAAGATCTTTGACAACATGACTGCCGATATATCCAGCACCTCCTGTAACAAGAATCATGTTTATATCCCCACCCTTTTAGTTCGTTAGATTCCATGTTACAAAATAATCATGATTAAGAATAAGCCCTTCTTCCTCAAGCTTATTTATTAATGGTAAAGACCCACTATAGTCTAGGATGACAATGGTTGAAGGTTTTTCTGCTTCAATCCATTGACTTTGAAAGGCTAGAAATGGGTCGACATAAACGATATTTTCCCTGTGGATTCTTGGTTGAATATGCTCTTTAAAATTCGTACAGGCTTTTTTTGTACCCGCTATGATTAAATTTTTATCCTGATGGGTATGTTCAATAATTCCTCGAATGGATATTTCAATGGATTCTAAATTTGTTTGATATAAATCCCTATATGCTAGGGAATGAGGACTTAATCTATATTGATAAAGTATTTTTGGTACTTTTTTAATGTAGGAATGGTTAAAAAACTTAACTAAAAGGTCATAATCATATCCCACTTGAAAATCAGTTGAATAGCCACCAAGTTCATGAAAAGTCTTTCTTGAAAACATAAAGGTTCCATGGCAATAGGGCATACCATAAAACAAAAATTTGCCTGTAAATAAGGAATTATTTACATTAATTAATTGTTCCATTTGTTTTTTCATACGATTAAGAGAAGAATTTTTTGTCAGACTGAAGCAGGTGATATATGAACCAATTAACTGGAGCTGATTATTTTGTTTTAAGAAATGGTATTGTTCCTTTAAACGAGTAGGAAGGCTGATATCATCAGCGTCCTGAACTGCAATCCAATTACCGGATGCCTTTCCAATAGCATGGTTTAAGCATATAGCGGCTCCCTGGTTTTTCTCAATGTGAATAATCTTAATTCTGGGATCTTCCATTTTATTTAAAATATCTTTTGTTTTGTCTGTTGAGCCATCATTTACGATGATATATTCAAAAAGTGGAAAGGTTTGTGTAAGAATGCTATCAACAGCTTTCTTGATCGTATCCTCTCCGTTGAAAACAGTGGTTACCACCGTAATGGGATACATAGAAACCCTCCCGCATTTAGCAACATCCAACCCCATAATAAATAAACCCTAGCTGTTTCATTTCTTCTGGATGTAACATGTTCCTTCCATCAAATATATATGGGGACCTCATGATTTTATTCATTTCTCTCCAATTCAAATTTTTGTATTGAGCCCAGTCTGTACAAATGATGACAGCGTCAGTGTCATCTATGGTTTCTTCCACTGTAGAATATTGTTGAGCCTTATCCCTATTTATGTGAGCCACTGGATCATGCACTTTAACGGTTGCTTCCAGTTTTAGTAGTTGATCTATTATTTTTATTGCAGGTGATTCGCGAATATCGTCCGTTTCTGGTTTAAATGAAATCCCTAACACGGCCATCTTTTTATTTTTCACATCGCCAAGTATTGAAGTAATTTTATCCAAGAAATAAAAAGGCTGTGCTTCATTTAACCTTACACTTGTTTCTAAAACATCAAGGTTTATATTGTTTTTGTTAGCAGAATAAAGTAAGGCATTCACATCCTTAGGAAAACAGGAACCACCATAGCCAATACCAGCTTTTAAAAACTGTGGCCCAATTCGTTCATCTAACCCAATTCCTTTCGAAATATCATGAACGTTGATACAAAGGGTATCACAGTATCTGGCTATCTCGTTGATGTAAGATATTTTTAATGCCAAAAATGAATTAGCTGCATATTTGATTAATTCTGCTGCCTTTGGGGAAGTTTCCAAAATAGGACATGAAAAATCCTTATATAACTGATTCATTATTTTTAAAGCCTTTTCACTGGATGTCCCTACTACAATTCGATTAGGATGTAGTGCATCATGAAGTGCTGTGCCTTCTCTAAGAAATTCGGGGTTGGATACTACGTCAAATGGAATTTTCACCACTTGGCTTTCTTGAATCCATTCTGTTACCTTTTCTGTTGTTCCAACTGGAACAGTACTTTTATCCACGATAACTTTATAGCTTTTCATATACTTGCCAATCTCATTAGCAGTATTTTTGACATAGGAAAGGTCAGCACGTCCGTCTTCACCCATTGGGGTCCCAACACAAATGAAAAGGATACTGTTTTCTTTCATTGCCTGTGCATAATCGTGTGTAAAGCGAAGCTGACTGCTTTGAATATGTTTTTTTAATAGTTCTTCCAGTCCTGGTTCATAAAAATAAAGTCGACCGGATTGTAGGGAGGTTAACTTATCTTGATCCACATCCAGCCCAGTTACTTTATGTCCCATTTCACAAAAAATAAGGGCCATTGTTGTCCCGACATATCCCGTGCCAATGACTAAAATATTCATTTTTAAAATCCCCCAGTCCATCATGGTGTTCATCGTTTAGCTGATTGATCTGAAAGGTAAATAAGATTAAGGAATTTTCAAATAATCCGCCGTCTTCCATAACCAGAAGCAGGGATGATTGCTTTTTTCACCATTGCCATCCATCCTTTCTAACTATTATCAATCTATTCAAATGTCAGTTATTAGGTATGGACCATCCAGAGAAAGGGCTATAAATAGGGGCTTTACTTAAATAGTCGAAAAGTCCAGTGTCTATTTTTTGGCATAAAATAATCAGGATTGAAGAAAAATAAGAAAAAAATGCAAACAATACTTTGAACAGGAAGATGATAAATGAGAAGAAAAACCGGATTTTTGGTTTTATGTTGCTTCGTTTTTTTTATTGCAAGTGGATGTAGCAGCACAGGGAAAAGCAGTGACACAAAATTGGCAATCATAAAAACGGCCAATCCCTCTCCTGTTACAATCAGTCAGAAGAAAAAAACGGATAAAGTGGAAAGCATCAAGCATGATGTTAGTTCCTTGCCAGAGCTATATGATGTAGCGGTTGTCAAGGGGAAAAAGAATACGTTGGTTGCTTACAAAGTAAAGCATCTTTATCGTTTTAAAATGAAAAAAATTGAAAGCAACATAAATAAAATGCTTGAAAAAAAATATTCGAAGGAAAATTTCACCGTTTCAAGTGATTATAAAATTTTTCTTGAAGCCGTTAGGCTAAATGAAAAAACGAAAGACAAAAACTATTCTAAAAAGAAGGCAGAAAGCAGGTTACAGGAAATTATTAAAATGGCAAATGAAATGACCTAAGGAAAGGAGCATTCGAGATGGCAAGTAAAAAAAAGAATTTAACCCCACAGCAACAACAATATCAACATTTACAGCAAAAGCATGAACTGAAACGTCCTGTTTTGAAAAACTGTGTGAAAGCATTTTTTGTAGGAGGACTATTTTGTTTAGTAGGACAGGCTGTTAGTTATTTTTATATTTATTTTTTTAATTTTACAGAAAAGACCGCTGGAAATCCGACGGTTGCAACGATGGTGTTTTTCTCCATGCTTCTAACCGGTTTTGGCATTTATGATCGTATTGGCCAATTTGGCGGGGCGGGAAGTGCTGTACCTGTAACCGGATTTGGAAATGCAGTGATCTCTGCGTCAATTGAGCATCGTACAGAAGGGTTTGTGTTAGGGGTAGGAGGAAATATGTTTAAGCTAGCAGGATCGGTTATCCTTTTTGGAGTGTTCTCAGCCTTTATTGTTGCATTAATAAAGACTCTTCTGGGGTTATGGGGGGTTTTGTAATTGTTAAGAGGGCATCAGTCTTGGGTTTTTCCAAATCGGCCAATGATTGCGGCAACAGGTGTTTCCGGGGGACCATTTGAAGCAAACGGAAATCTTGCAAGCGACTTTGATATGCTTCATGAGGATTTATGGATGGGTATGGACTCTTATGAAAAGGCGCATCGTGTGTTGCTTGAAGAGGCGACAAAAATTGCACTGCAAAAAGCAAATGTCTTAAAAGAAAAAGTACAATTCATGATGGCTGGAGATTTAATCAATCAAATTACACCAACAAGCTTTACTGCCCGAACTATGCAAATTCCATATTTTGGTTTGTTTGGAGCCTGCTCTACCTCGATGGAGGGTTTGGCACTGGCTTCCTTTGTGGTTAATTATAATGGTGCAAAATATATTTTAACAGGTGCATCAAGCCATAATGCCGCAGTAGAAAAGCAATTCCGGTATCCAACCGAGTATGGCGGGCAAAAGCCGCCAACTGCCCAATGGACAGTCACAGGTGCAGGGGTAGGCCTTATCAGTCCAAATGATTCATCAAACAATCATCCAGTTGTAACCTCGGCAACCATTGGTAAAGTCATTGATATGGGATTGTCTGATCCCTTTAATATGGGGGGAGCAATGGCCCCTGCTGCTGCCGATACCATCATGGCACATTTTCGTGATTTAGAAATAGATCCTTCCTATTACGATTTGGTTGTAACAGGGGACCTTGGAAGAATTGGACAAGAATCGGCCTATGAGGTCATTCAACAAAGTGGATTAAAATTGGAAAGAAGCAAATTTCAAGATTGCGGTTTACTCATCTATAAGGATGACCAGCCTGTCCAATCTGGTGCAAGCGGAGCTGGCTGCTCAGCAACTGTTTTTTACGGTCATCTATTAAATCAAATGAAAAAAGGCGTTTATAAACGTATTCTAGTTGTGGCAACAGGGGCATTATTATCTCCACTAACATTTCAGCAAAACGAAAGTATTCCTTGTATAGCACATGCAGTATCAATAGAAATGGAAAAGGGGTGACACGAATGTTACCAATGTTTTTTTGGGCCTTTGTTGTGGGAGGACTTATTTGTGTCATCGGTCAGCTTTTATTAGATGTAGCAAAGCTAACACCAGGACATACCTTAAGTTTATTAGTGGTTGCAGGGGCAGTATTAGATGGTTTCGATTTATATGAACCATTAATTGACTTTGCTGGAGCTGGAGCTACAATTCCGATTACAAGCTTCGGAAACTCCCTTGTTCACGGGGCCTTACAGGAAGCAAAGCTGCACGGTCTAGTAGGGGTTTTAACAGGGATGTTCGAGGTAACAAGCTCTGGTATTTCAGCTGCCATTATTTTCGGTTTTATTGGAGCGCTTATTTTCAAACCAAAAGGTTAAAAAACACAGGTAAGCTGCCTATACACTTTTAGATGTTGTCTCATATTTTATAGGGAGATCTCAAAAGTGAGGTGACCAACTATGTGCTTCGGATATGGCTACGGCGGCTTTGGCTACGGATACGGATCCACATTTATATTAATTGTTGTATTATTTATTTTGTTAATCATTGTAGGCGCTAGCTTCATCTAACAGTTGCTGATTTCAAATGGGAGGGCGGGTTATATTTGGCCAGCCCTTTCTTTGGCTTATTTATTGAAAATCACCTCTTAAATCGCAAAAGGCAACTACGCCTCTGTCTTCACCCAAAGGGATCGCCAATCGGCGAGTTTTCTTTACACCTTTTTCTCTCTCCTTCATACAATAAAGTAGTTTATGAAGGAGTGTGAGATTTCGAAATGGATAACAGCTTTTTCAAAAATATAGAAAAGAAAACGGGCGTCAATATGAAAGATATATTTGACCTTGCCAACTCTTTGCAAAATGCAAATTTTAAAGATGAAAAAACCGTGCGAAGTGTAATTAAAAGAGTTTCGCAAATTGCCAATAAACCAGTAAGCAAAGAAGTTGAAGACAAAATTGTTCAATCCATCATCAGCGATGGAAATAAACTTGACTTTAATACCATTGCTAAAATGATGAATAATCCTAAGAAGTAAAAATGATTGCCTATTTCCTATGGGGGAAATAGGTTTTTATTTTGACTAAAAATGCATAAAAAGGCACTCCCTATAATACGTTATATTGTCAAATGAATAGAGGAGAGGTAAAAATGGGATATATTTTGCCATTGAACTTTGAACAGTATATGCAGTATCAAGTAAGGGGAATAAAGGAAGAAGAAAATTTTTATACCATTAAGCAGGTCCACAGAATACACAGGGCAACCATGGTTAAGGAGCAAATGAGAAAAATGGGTGCAGAATTAACTGGGAAGGGGAGCATTTTTGATAAAAAAATATAAGCACTTATCTTCATGATAAGTGCCTAAAATTTGGATTATATGTTTTTAACCATTGTTTTATGCGGGATTCCAGCATCCATAAACTCATCAGATACTACTTCATAACCTAAGCCACTATAAAAAGGAATAGCATGTGTCTGTGCATTAAGCTTTAGTTTATGAAGGTCATGGCGACTTGCAAACGTTTCTATTCCTTCCATGATCGCCTTACCAGCACCGCTTTTTCGAGCCTCTTTTAGGACACAAACCCGTTCTACCTTACCAAAACCATCGACAATTCGAAATCTGCCTGCTCCAATAGGGAAATTTTCTTTATATAAAACAAAATGGGTGGCTTTATCCTCGAATTCATCAATTTCCTCTTCTTCAGGAACTTGTTGTTCATGAATAAAAACAGTTTTTCTTACTGAAAACGCATCTTCACGTTCTTTAAGGTCTTCAACTACTTTTAAATCCACTATTCTGCTTCCTCTCCAAGACGAAATGTTTCAAAAACTGTCCAAGATCCATTCTCTAATTGGTAAAGAATGTGGAAGCGATCAATGATTTCCTCATGCTCGACTTTTTGCATTCTTAGAGAACCATACACATCAGAATGTTCATCGTTTGAAAGCTTTTGTCCAATTGTTACGTGAGGAACAAAGGAATATTCAACATTTTCTTCCTTAAATTCTTGATTAATTTGGTTGTGTAAACCATCAAGTACGGAATCTGGTTCTACTTTCATATAAATGACATTATTTACTGGCTGGAAAGAGCTAATCTTTGATGTTTTTAGAGTAAATGGCTTAAATTCCCTTGCTACTTTCCGTAATTGGTTCGCATATTTTTTCGCATCATCTTCTGTTGCCTCAAAAGCATTTTTTAATGTGATGTGTGGAGGAATTAAAGCATAATGCGGATCATATCGCTTACGATAAGAATTGGCTAAATCTTGAAGTGATTTTGATGGAAAAATAACAACTCCAAATTTCATTTACATAACCTCCGATTAAAAAATGTATTTCAGTTTATTCAAAACAAGTGATTCAAAAAATAATGAAGTGCTTCCAAATATTATATCAAACATTTCAAACTTATTAAAATAAATATTAGATTCTAGAAAATAGTGGTTAAGGCACGTTTTAAATTTGGCTGCCAATATGTCCATGTATGATTGCCATTAAATTCCTCATATTCATAAGTAAACGGCATCTCTGAAAACTGCTTGGACAGTCTTCTGTTAGGTTCTAGAAAATTTCCTGTTTTTCCATTTGTCATCATAACATGGGTCTCTTCCTTCCCAATCACATGATAAATTTGCAGAAGCTGGGGCTCTTTAAAATCTTTTACCGCTTCTATAACTTCATCATTTACAAATGGAGATTGCAGCACGACTTTACCAAATGTATGTGGATATTCCAATGCAATCATCAAGGAGACTGTTGCGCCAAGTGAATCGCCAATCAAGGCACGGGTGGATCCCATATGGTAGGTTGGAAATTCTTTATCTAAAAAAGGGACGAGCTCGTGCGCAATAAAACGGATATAGGCCTTATTTTGCTCTCCCTCAGGGTGATATTTTTTCCGGCGGTCCGTCACATCCTTATAAGGAATACCGACGATGATAATATTTTCAATTTGTCTTTCGTGAAGGAGTTCGTCCGCCATGCGACCAATTCTTCCAAGCTGAAAATAATCCCGGCCATCCTGGGCGATAAGGAGAGAATATTTATATAAAGGTGAAAAATTAGCTGGCAGATAAACGAGGATTTGCATCTCCTCACCAAGCTCCTGGCTTTGAAAGGTAAGTTCTTTAATGGATCCTCTCGGAAACTCCATCATTTCATTCCCCCATCCATTCATTCTATATTTGCATTTTATCATAAGTTTGTATGAAAAGCTTTTCATGGAGATGGAGAAGTGTGATGTAGGAGTGTAAAAAAGTGCTTAATGAAGCCATTCTTTACGGTTTGATTCAGGCATAATGGAAAGAATATTTTCTAGGCGAAAGGTGCGGACTTCCTTTCGGAGCAAGCAATAGGCCTTAATCGAGTCACCATTCACCTCTTTAACAATTAACTTCCGTTGAGATAACTCCTCATTCTTCGACAGATAAATAATTTCTAATGGAAAATGTTCCTCGATAGATCGTTGAATAAGCCCATTCAATTGACTCCCCGCCTTCCAATCAGTGATACTATTAGTATACAAGAACATTCGTTCTTTATTCAAATAAAATAAGAACATTTGTTTTGTTTTTTAAAATTGTGATCGGTTATTCATGTTGGAGGGGAGAATACGTCAGCTAAACCTTGACAACTTCGCCTTTTTTACTATAATGAATAATGTAACTTTTAATTTAACATTTGACATGATCTGTTAGCTCAGCTGGGAGAGCGCAACCTTGACAGGGTTGAGGTCACAGGTTCGATCCCTGTACAGGTCATCATTTTTGGAAGCCTTTATCCCTTGTAGGACAAGGATTTCCACGGACTATACCACTTCTGATGAGGTGGTATTTTTTACTGAATATTATTCATGGCAACAATGTGGTAACAAATATTGCAGCTGTCCAAAATAATAAAAAAAATCCATCCTAATGTATTGAAAGCGGGTGGATTTTTAAACTTTTTAGAACCTAGGAGTGTTATTACATATATGAATTGAAATATTATAGACTATAATATTTCAATTCATTTAATTTTGAGGAATTGGAAATAACCTAATAAAAATATACTTAGTACTAAAAATACCTTGGTTTGATGAATTACTGTGTTAGGGTACCTATTGTCACAATCTTTCTTAAACAATTCCAAGTGTTGAATGGCATATGGTAGAGCAATTGAATGATTGCAGACTTTCTGATAAAATACAATTTTCCAAGGCACAACTTGAATCCTTAATTGTATAAGAGTATCTGAATTGCACTTGTATTTATACTATTAATGACTTGCAGTTAATAAACTTATATTCTTGCTTACTTTTTCACTATAGGAGTAATCTCCATAGCAGTATGGGTACCGAAATTGAAAAAAGGTTTTTTTACAAGTATAAAAACTAGGGTGTTTATGCACTTGTAGTAAAGAAAATTGTTTAGCTAAATCTTCACTGTGCTTTCCACCGTGATCCGCTACATAATTAATATAACCAATTCCCATGTTATAGGCTTGCAGGATAGTTGCAAAGTCTACTTTCCTTTTCTTACCGTATTGGAGTACATTTTGAAAATGCTTTACCCCAATTTTAATACTTCTGTTAGGGTCTTGAATTGAATTAGGAGGCAACCCTAACGATTCAGAGGATTGCATGGGGTCTCCACCTTTACCATGGCTTTCTTGCTGCATTAATGCAATGAGAACTAGTGTATATTTTTCTAAATGGTATGTTGCTAATTCATGGTGAATAACTGGAGTGTATTTTTTCACCTTCACAAATGGGTCCCTTTGAAAAAATGGTATATCATTATTCCAATAACAATAAGTGAAAAATGCGACCATTCCGAAAAAAAACAAATACAAAATGAACCTTCGTGTAATCATTTTATTTCTCTCCCATTTTCTATTCTTTAACGGTTATAAAGGATGACGACATAATAGCTATGTGAAAATAGTCTTTGTATTTTATTCATTAAATTTATACATATTTTTTGAATAGGGATGGACTTCATTAATTTTATCAATCTGGTTTGTTGGGAGACTCCAACTTATAGGGATTGGAATCATTGGTGAAATATAACCCTTTTGGCAATATGGTTAAATTCCAATTTATTTTTTGGTTTACTCTTGATTGAAATATTGCACATCACCTAGTATTGTATATACTCCTATATTCAAAATTAATAGGAGAATCATTTTTTACATATCCATATAGCCTCATTGAGGAGTTTCCTGAACCTGACCACACCTGGTCTTTCCTAGTCTTAGATTGTATGTCCTGCCATTTATATGTAGGGACAATGCGGCTATTGGTTCGGATCCAATTGATTAATGCTGTTTGGTCGTTTCCACGTGACATTCCCTGAAGTAAGAAGTACCGGATTTGACCATCATTAGCCATCTTTTGCAACTTCTTAACCGTTAGTGCAGGATCACTACCCTTAAACCCTCCCATCGCCATGACGGGTAGATTGGTATCAAGTATGATAGGTGCTGCTGTGGTGGCGTCTATGGTGGCTACCAAGAAGCTTCCATCTCGATAATTAGCTTTTAAATAGTTTTCAAGTTTAGGGCTGGATGTCTTCTCATTCCCTGCCCATTGAGTTTTGAGTTCTGGTCCCGCAAACGGTCTTGATACCGAGCCTCCATATTGAATTGGCGACAGAGCCCATACGGTTGGAGCAATTACTAAAGCCAAGACACCGGCCAAGAAGCCAATGATAGAAATTCTTCTTTTGCCTAGATTCTTCAATTTTTGTATATATAGCAAACAAATCAAAGCAAGCAATACCAGAATTACAATTGTAAGGGAAAGTGTGGTACGAAATTTAGGGTACATCCATACCACTGAAATTTCAAAGCACGCATTGCTTACCAAAGCAAGAGGTAAAAACCAGGCTCCTATTTTGTCCTTAGAGTGCAATTGTTCCCACATTTCTTTAAAACCAACACCAGCAAGTGCAGCAATACCCGGTGCCAGCATGACCATGTAATAACTGTTTAACATATCAGCAGTATGGCTGAAAAATATAAACATTGTTAAAACCCACACAGTCCAAAAAATTACCATCTGTCGCTTCCTTTCAAAAGGAGCTCGAAAATGTGAACTCCACAGAAGCGACACCACACTAATTAGGACCCCTGGCAATAACCAGCTTAGCTGTCCAACTAATTGAGGAGAGATAAACAGCCTGAGAAGACCCAATTTCCTAGTATATCTACCCACTAAAAAATGGTTTCTTCCTTTGGATACGATATTCTGCTTAATCTGAGAATTTTGACGGCTCCTATGTTGACCTTTAAAAGAATGATAATCAGGATTTTCATTTCGGCGGACTATCTTTTCGCCCAGTTGGCTATCTGCATACTGGCTCTGCTGTAACCATGAATTTCCATGAATACCATGTTGTTGCCCAATTAACCGATTGATCCCATTGTACCCAATCGCCAACTCTATCATTGAATTATTTTGCGAACTACCAATATAAGGGCGCTGGTCTGGAGGAATCGAATCAACGATTACCGACCAGGAACAAGACACAACAACTAGAACTACTGTTGCGCATAATAAATGTACCAATTTTTGAAGCCAGGTCAATTTAGCAGATAGCAAATAAAAAAGATAAAAGGCTGGAAGGACTAGGAAAGCTTCCATCATTTTAATGTTAAACCCAACTCCAACAAGAAAGAAAGCGAATAACAACCATTTTAATGGATTCTGCTCCGTCGTCTTGCTAATCGCCCAAGTTGCAATCAGTATAACAAACATGAGTATACTATCCACCTCATTGGTTCGGTCAGTCGCCACTACAATGGGGGTAAGAGCTAAAAATAGCGCCGACAGCAATCCTGACCATGTTCCAAACACACGTGCCACAAGATGGTAAAGTAAAGCTACTGATAACACCCCCGCCAAAGCTTGGGGAAAAAACAAACTCCACCCTTTAAATCCGAAGAGATAGGCACTCAACGCCTGGAACCAAAATGCAACTGGCGGCTTATCTATTGTTATAAATCCTTTCGGATCAAATGAATTAAAGAAAAAGTTATGCCAACTCGTCAGCATGCTTTTAACTGCAACAGAATAATAAAGATTTCCATACCCCTCTTGTCCTAGCTTATAAAAGTTTAAAATAATAGAAACCAATAGAATTGCTGACAATCCAAGATAATGCCACTTAAATCTTAATTTTATTTGACTCATTGTATGTCTCCAGTTGTCTTGTTTTTTTATAATAACTTTAACAAATGAACAAACTTTAATCCCCTTTTTTAAATAGACAAAAATGTACAGAAATATTGTAATAAGCTATTCTATTTTATTAAAACTCTATCGCCCTTATCAATTATTGATTATTCAAATTCACACTAAACTGCAATAAAAACAAAAAGTTTAACAGAGCTATTTTATCAAAATTGCACCATGCAGTAAAATTAGTTGAGTTAAATAAACAAAACTCAAAAGAATGGCTTTTTATGCCATCAATGCCCCTTACACAATTTGTTCTTGGTTAATAGATTTTAAGAGTTATGTAATTCAATATTAGTGCCAAGTTTTGGTGTTTTTCTTATTGGAACTACTAATCAATCTAAAAGCAAAAATAATGCCTTCGCTTTTATTCTTGATCTAAATTTTAGTTAACAGTTACTGTTCGAGAATTCTTTTTAATGTGAGAACTGTCTTCCGCATAAACAGTTAAGTGTGTTCCTTCTTTTAGATACTTTATCTTCTGACCATTAATTTCTTTTGAAGAGTTCCTTTTTGTTACAAATTGATAAATTTCCCAGTTAATTATTAAATGGTGGATATCCATGTGATATATTAAGAGCTATATATACTTATTTTTAAAGAGTTTCCTTTTTTTAATAAATGGGTACTAAAAATGAAGGTGAGAAATTGACGTTATTTACTAACAATTTATTAATCAATTTATTATTTTTAATCATAATGTGTTTTGTTGCAAACATTTCGTTTGGATATTTCGAAAACAGAATATTAATAATAAGATGGCTTCATTGTTTTCTTGGAGTTGTAGCGATAATTATATCAATCCTGTTAGGAATTCAAATTCATGGTATCCGCTTTGATTTAAGACAGATTCCATTCATTATAGTGAGTTTAAGGGAAGGCCCTTTTGTTAGTCTTATTTTATTATCTGTGACCGTTTTAACTCGCTCATTTTTTGGTGGCCATGGGACACTATATAATCTAATTGTAAATGGTTTTATTACATTATTTATTATTAAATTACGGCCCATTTTTTTAAAGAGTAATTTTCTTGAAAAACTTTTGCATTGCCTATCATTATCTTTTTTCTGTTCTTTATCACAATTAATTTGTTTACAAATATTTGATCATCAATTTTTGAAATCCAAAGAATTATTAATTAACTATTTAATCATCCCTCAAATAGGAATGATATTGTTGTTATCCATCTCTGAAGGAATGAAGAGATACTTCTTGTTAAAAAAGGAAATTTTTGAAGCAGAAAAAGGGAAAGTTATTACCCATTTAGCAGCATCCTTTGGACATGAAGTAAGAAATCCTATCACCGCTACTAAAGGTTTTTTACAATTGCTTTTAGAAAAAGATATTACATATGAAAAAAGAGTATTATACGCTCAAACTGCTCTAGATGAACTTAAACATTCCGAAATGATCATCAGCAATTATTTGACTTTTGCCAAACCCCATGTTAAAAAGAAAAAAATTTTTGACTTTAGAGAAGAAATTGAAATAGTTGTCGAAACTGTATTTCCGATGGCAAATATGAATAATATAGTTGTAAATTTAATTTCCGTATCAAATATTTCAAGTAAATGGATTATTGATGGTGAAAGAAATCTTTTACACCAATGTTTACTTAATATTCTTAAAAATTCTATTGAAGCAATGCCTAACGGTGGAGTGCTAAAAGTGGAATTAGTAAGGTTAGAAAGGTTAATTGGAGTAAGTATTTCTGATACTGGTATAGGAATGTCGAATGATCAAATAAAACGGTTAGGCGAGTCTTATTTTTCTTCAAAAGAAAAAGGTACTGGCCTCGGAATGATGGTGGTCTATAGTATTATTAAAGCAATGAAAGGAAGTATTAAAGTAGAAAGTGAAATTGGAAAAGGAACAACATTTACTCTTTTATTTCCTGAAACTCCATTTGCTCAGTTGAACGATGTAGATTCGGCAGATATAGATAATAAGAGCAAAGCTAACTATGGAAAAAGACATTATGATCTATCTACAATCGAATCCGGCGAAAAAAAATGTAGATAACGCTTTTAATGAACATGTACCAGATAGGTAAATAAGTTAAATACTAAATTAGATTAATTTGGTGAATACTATAAAAAACTGCCATGTAACTGAGGGTTTTATGATATGCCAAAATTCATTCCTTATTTAGTTCTTATATTAATGAGTGTAGTGCTTTTTATTCTCTCATGGAAAAAAGCAAATGATAAAAAATTGATCATTTTCTATTTGTGTATGGCTGGTTTTGTTTATTATTTTGAATTTACTGTACTAGTTGTATATAAAAGTTATGAATACGAACCTGGATTATTTAAAGATCCATACATTGATAACATTTTTGGTGCCAATGTATCAAATGGATTTATCGTTCCGTTAGCGACTGTTTTTATTGCTATATTTGACTTAGGGATTGGCTGGATTATACTTATTGTTTTATGCTTTTTAGGAATTGAAGAGCTATTTTTAATTTTACATGTGTATAAACATTTTTGGTGGAAAACATTATATACAGGAATTGGCTTGCCAATTCAATTTGCACTAGGAAAATGGATTTGGTATCTAATTCGTTTTCAAGCTAAAAGGTTTATAGTGCGTTTAGGGACTTTTTACTTTGCTAACGTAACCATTCAAGCCACCTTCCTATACTACATTTCAGCCCTTTTTAATATGATCTACTACAGAGTGAACTGGTTTAAGGAACCAACAAGAGGACATATTGCTTTTGTATCTTTGTTCGCTTTTGTAGATTCTCTATTTTTTGCTACAGTTGTTACCAATAGAGCTCCTGTTTTTTGGCAAACGATATTGGTGTTGTGTGGTGTAGGATTTAACGTGATGCTATTCGAATGGGGTGTTCTTGAAATACGGGGATATTGGGCTTTTGCAATAATCATATTAGCTCAAGTTTGTTATTTGTTCATACTAAAATATTTCCGTCAAATTGTAAGACAGTAGCAATTCTGTCAGCAACCATTATAGTTCCTCATTTTTTTCTTATGTATATGTCACATATAAAAAAGTCTTCTCTAATCTTTTTGAGGAAAAAATTCGAATAAGAATTTTGAACCAATCATGCTGGTGATAAAGATCTTCGTAAATTGCTTGAGGAAGCAAAGGATAATTGCGAACAGGAAATTAAACAAATTGAAGCTTTGTTAAAAGAAAATGGAGTTGGGTTACCACCTTCACCTTCAGATCGTCCTAAAGCATGTCTAGAAGAAATTCCAGTTGGAGCACGTTTCGCGGATCCTGAAATTGTAGCGGCACTTTCCGTTGATACCGCAGCGGGTCTTGTTGCATGCAGTAAAATAATGGGTGAAGCAATAAGAGAAGATATTTCTGCTATGTTTGGACAATTTCATATTCAAAAAGCTACTTTAGGTTTAAAAGTTCTTAGACTAAACAAAGAAAAAGGATGGTTAATTCCTCCTCCTTTACATGTGAATAAAACAAATGATTGTTAAAATTGAGATTGGTGTATTAAGGTGAAATTTAAATGTCCCCTATAGGTAGCCTTTTTATGTGTCTAGTCTATAGGGGACATTTTAATGTTTAAGTAATTTTCTTTTACCAACTATAGGCTCCAGGGCATTCTTTCGGCAAATAATAACAATGCTGTTTATATTGCCCTGAAAATGGTTGATCGTACCATGTTGGTGGGCATGGAGCATGCGGATTAAAATACCATAAAGCAAATTTAGCTGGAGAATGTGTCCAGTAATCCAACGTTTGTTTTGCTAACCTTTTCTCTTTACTTCTCGCAGATTGGTAAAAGATATTACCTTTTTGCACCGCTTCAAAAGAAAAGTTTCCTCCTTGTACTTGAAAAATAACTTGTGGAATTGTTCTTAGTCCTCTAAAGTCCAAACAATCTGCTTTGACACGATTAACAATTACATTCCCTACAAGCAACATTCCCATTTTTCCTTCACCTTCAGCTTCTGCTCTCATCATCCTTGCCATCAGTGCAACATCGGATGATCTATAACTTGCTCTCGGCATCCTTTTCACCCCCTATCCTATTTAAATGTATGTTAAAAAGAATACATTATGTTAAAGGACGGAACCATATATTACCGATTTTTCGAAAAACTCCATGTAGTAGCTGCTTTAAAGTTGGTTTTTTTTCTGGTTTTTGGGATCTACTCCAGATTGTTTCTAAAGGACCATACCTTATTTTATTGTCATTGAAAAAACCTCCATGTTGAGATGGAGGTAGGGTGTAATATTCATTTCCTTTGAAATCCATAATGTACTATTTTAATTTTTCTTTATTAATTTATTTTTTTTGAGAGATTAGGGGAAATTATTACTAAACTAAACCAAAGAAAATTTTTCAAACAATTAGGAAGGCTTGTTGGTATGAATCATACAAAAAGATATAAACTTATTCTTTATGTACTAACTTTATTTGGAATCATTCTTTTGCCAGTGGGATTAAAAAGGAAACCTAGAAAAGACTGGATTATTGTTTTTCTTTTAAAAACTTTAATATCTAGCTTTGTAGGCAATGTAATTGCTGCAACAAAAACACTGGAATTTCCTGTTCGATTATTTCCGAAAGCATTTAAAAGCAGTGTTTTATATGACATTTTATTATTTCCTTTATTATGTTTGTTTTACAACCAAACAACTTATAAATCAAAATTAATCGGTATTATTTCGCAGGAGTTTATGTACAGTCTACCAATGACATGGATTGAAATTATTCTCGAAAAGAAGACAAATCTTATTAAATACAACAGTTGGAAATGGTATTATACATTGTTTTCACTAACTGGAACATTTTTGTTGGTAAGAGGGGTAATTGGATATATTAGAAAGATTACTTTAACCGAACCAGCTGAAACAAATTAATCGATTTATTTTGGCTAATTTTTTACTTTAAATCCAAATCTGCTTGAATAGATAAAAAGCCTTAAACAAAAAGGGAAGGCAATCAAGCCATCCCTTTTCCTAATTATTTATAAGTTGGAAAATGCACATCATGGATGTTTCCTGGCTCTTGTTTTTCATTAAGTTCTGCCAGTGCTGCCATACATACTTTCATTTGTGTTGATTTATCATGGGGCTTTCCTAATGAATGCCCAAATTCGAACCCTACTGGATGTATTGCCCGTGGTGGCCTCATCAAACTGGATTGTTCAACGTCTAATGTAATTAACGTTGTCGGAATTCCCTGTGATTCAATTCCGCGCTGCACTGTAACTACAGTGCGATGACAGAGTGGTCAACCGGCAGTTAAAAGTACAGCGTCTGCCTTGGAGCGAACCACTTCTTTTACAAGAGCGGGGATGGTTTCATTATTAATTTTATTCAATCTCATGGAATATCCCATCATGGTTAAATGTTTTTCAGCAACTCCACCAAGATCTCCATCCTCGACCATTTCCCGTAATCTGTCGATAGGGAAAACGCAGTTGATATCCTCTTTCGGAGCATCTGTATTATAATGCTCCTTTGGTGCTGCATGGGTTACCGTTAAATCCTTTGAATCAACATCCCCTGGAATGATGCGGAAGGTCGCATCTCCTTCTGAAGGATTCGTGTTAAAAGGTTCTTGGTCCTTTAAATGGACACCAGAAGTTGAAACAATCATGATGGTCATTTCATGCAGCTTTTTACTACTGGGTGTATATGGGATAGCCTTTCTTGATAGTTCCATACACAACCTCCTTATGATCTACTAACAAATTAAAGTTTTCGTAAAATATCAAACAACTCTTCATTATCAGGCTGCCTATCAATTGGATGAACATCAATCCACTGAACAATTCCTTCTTTATCAATGATAAAGAGGGCACGCTCTGAGGCTCCATAGGCCGGATCGTTTTTGTTTTTGCGAAGGACACCATATTTTTCCGAAACCTCTCCATGTGGATAAAAATCGGAAAGAAGCGGGTAGGAAATACCGCCAATTGATTTTTGCCATGCATCATGGCTATGGACGCTATCAACTGAAATACCCAAGACCTGGGTATCAAACTCTTCAAAACGGGATAAATCATCCTCGTATGAAGGCATTTGCGCGCCTCAAACTGGGGTCCAATCTAAAGGATAAAAACAGATAAATACATTTTTAGATCCGCGATAGTCACTCAAGGATACGACACGATTACCATGAGCTTCTAAAGTGAAATCTGGTGCCGTGTCACCGACTTTTAAAGTGCTTGTTTCTGTAGCTCCTTGTGGCATGTAAACCTCTCCTTTCTATGTTTCAATCATGAACTCTTTTATTATTCCCGGCAGATTTTGCTTTAATCCAAAATAGATAGAATTTATATGAAACTGTCCAATCTTTGTAAAAACATTTGGAATATAAATATAGATTGGTGCAGGATAAAATAATTTTGGCAATAGCTTTTTATTCTAGCATTGGTACCTATACGATATGTAAATGTCCTTCATATGATATATTAGAAAATTTTTTTGAAGGGACATGATTTAATGAAATGCTGCGATGTAATGGATATTCTAAGATTTCTGGGAACAGGAACTGAAGTTTTTGTTTGGTTCGATAATTCAGGTTTTCCATTTCCAACATTCTTTCAATTTTATGAAGATAATCAAGTTGCTTTTACCGGGCTTGCTTTTGGGGCAGGCTTAACCTATATCCAGGCAACAGATATTCGGGCAATTAGAGTCAGCGAGCCTATTCCTGTCTGTGACGAATTGTGTGACACCGTTAAACGAAATGGTTGTAGAAATGATCGGGTTGATGATTGTCTGTGCTGTAATCCTATGTCGATCTTAAAAAGGCTTCCGCCTGATTCATCAGTCTCTGTATGGTTTGACTCTTCTCAATTCCAGCAAACCACTTTTAAATTCCTTTGCGGGAATATGGCCGTGTTTTCAGGAGGATCACTGGATGGAGGCTATACGTATATTAAGGCATCTGATATTCGTGCAATAACAACTAGCGTAGCTCCAAATTGTACAAGCGATTGCAAAAGCGATTGTGACGAGCGAAAATGCAGAAAAAATAGAAAAGAGGAAAATTGCTGCTACCCAATGTCTGTCTTAAATCAAATTAGTCAGGGAGCAACAGTTTCAGTATGGTTTGACAGCTCTGGTTCGCAGTTTGGTTCGTTCCGGCCAACTCTTTTCCATTGTATAGAAAACGATATGTCTATTTTCACAGGCGGCGCTTTTGGTGCTGGCTATACCTATATCAAATCATGTGATATCCGGGCCATTCAAATTGGGACTGGAACAATAGTTCCTACTGCGGCAAATGAAGAAGCAAAGATATCTATAGCAAATCTAGTAGAAGGGAAAGAGTAAAATAATCTTATTCATGGGAGGAGCTCTGTAGTATTGCTATTCTTTTAAGATTATAAAAACTGCATTGTTGCCAGAATAAAATTGGGGAGAAATTGAAACAAAGGGTACAGATCAATTGATCTGTACCCTTTGTTCTATTTAGTGATAAGTTGTTCAACGCGAATCATCTCAAGTAACGCAATGCATCCCTTTGAAACGAGCTCGTAGGTTTCCTGGAAATCCCCAGTATAGTAGGGGTCAGGGACATCCTTCTTGTCATCTGTTAAGTCCAAGAAACGTATAATTTTTGCATGATGAGGTTGAACAGTTATTGCATTTATATTTTTAATGTTGTTTTCATCCATCCCAATAATGTAGTCAAACCTCTCAAAATCTTTCGTGGTTATTTGACGTCCGACTAGATCCTCTCCGAAAATACTATATTTTTTTAAAATGGAAAGTGTTCCTTTATGTGGAGGAGATCCAATATGCCAAAAACTAGTAGCAGCAGAATCTACTGTAATTTTGTCAGTGAGATTTTCTTTTTTTACTATATCACGAAAAATGGCCTCAGCCATTGGAGAACGGCAAATGTTTCCCAGGCATACAAATAAAACATTGATCATTTTATTAACTCCTTTTTTACTATAGTAATAGTTTACATATAAAAAGCTATTTAAGAAAGTAAACATTCTTGTATTTTCGAATTGCTCCCATCCGTATCTGGGATTTATCAGCGGAAATTGTATTTTATCAGCTAAACGATCACTCTGTCGAAAGCAACACCCTTTTAGAAAAGAGCCATTGCAAAAACTGCTTTTTATAACAATTTTTAATACAAAAGTGTATATAAGTTAAATAACCTAGTGAAAAAGAGGCAAAGTTACTAACATAGAATGTGAAATTCAGCATATCTGAAATTTATCAGTGAAAATTGGAAGGATATCAGCGAAAAACAGTTATTTATCGGCGAAAAGATAACTTTATTGAAAGCAACAATCATTTAAAAAAGAGCCTTTCGGAAATACTAAAAAAGAAAGAAAGAAGGAAACTCCATGAATGCTCCTGAAAATGTGATTATTACAATTTTAAAAGGAAAAGAAGTTCTTTCAAATCCTTTTTTGAATAAAGGAACGGCTTTTACGAAAGAGGAAAGAGAAGAACTTGGACTTGATGGTCTGTTGCCCCCTCGTGTGCTTACTCTTGATGAACAGGTGAAAAGGGCCTATGAGCAATATTCGATGCGGACCACCAATCTGTTTAAAAACGGTCTGCTGTATGATTTGTATAATCGTAATATTGTTTTATTTTACCGTCTTTTGAAGGATCACTTAGCAGAAATGCTCCCGATTATTTACACTCCAACTGTCGGGGAAGCAATCCAGAAATATTCTCATAGCTACCGTCGCCCGGGGGGTTTATATCTTTCAATCGAAGACCCGAATGGCATTGAAACGGCTTTTAATAATCTAGGACAACCTAAAAATGGTATTGACTTGATTGTCGTTACAGACTCTGAAAGTATACTAGGTATCGGGGATCAGGGTGTCGGAGGTATAAATATCGCCATTGGTAAACTTGCAGTATATACAGCTGCCGCTGGTATCGATCCAAGCCGTGTTCTGCCAATTGTGCTTGATGTTGGTACAAACAACCAGGCTTTGATTTCTGATCCAATCTATATTGGTAACAAATTCGCCCGTATCCGCGGTGAGCGTTACGATAAATTCATTGATTTATTCATCCATACTGCAAGAAAATTCTTCCCAGAAGTGCTTCTTCACTGGGAGGATCTTGGAAATGTGAACGCACGCAAAATTATGGACAAATACGGTGATAAAATCCTTACCTTCAACGATGACATTCAGGGAACAGGTGCAGTTACCCTTGCAGCTGTTATGTCTGCATTGAAAGTGACAGACGCTTCCCTGAAAGACCAACGTATTGTTATCTTTGGACCAGGGGCTGCTGGTATTGGTAACGCTGACCAAATGGCAGATACCATGATTCTTGAGGGTCTAACCAGGGAAGAAGCATATGACCGTTTCTGGGCTATAGACTATCGAGGATTGTTGACTGACGAAACTCAAGGTGTCTTGAAATTTCAGAAACCTTATGTGCGGAAAGCTGAAGAAGTCAAGGACTGGGATCGAAATGAGGATGGCATTATTTCTTTAAAGGAAGTCGTTCAGAGGGTAAAGCCAACCATTCTGATTGGCACTTCTGGGCAAGCTGGGGCTTTCACTGAGGATGTTGTAAAAGAAATGGCCATGCATGTTGAACGCCCAATCATCATGCCAATGTCCAACCCAACAGCACTGGCTGAAGCAGTACCAGAAAACTTGATTAAATGGACTGACGGCAAAGCATTAATCGCTACTGGCAGCCCGTTTGCCAATGTACAATATAAAGGTGTTTCATTTGAAATCGGGCAGTCAAATAACGCATTTGTATTCCCAGGCCTTGGACTCGGAGCCATTGTTGCAAAAGCTGCAATCATTTCAAAGGGAATGTTTGCAGCAGCAGCCAATGCCGTTGCCCAAATGTCAGACACAAGTACACAAGGCGCATCCCTTTTGCCCTCCATCGAAAAACTGCATGAAGTATCAGAATACGTGGCAATTAAAGTAGTCAGAGCTGCGATTTACGAAGAAATTGCAAGTGCGGACATCCAAGATGTTGCAAAAGCTGTTGCCAATGCAATGTGGGAGCCTAAGTATAAGGTCATTAAAAGTGTGGGGATTTGGACAAATATTTGATGCATGTGAGCTTATTTCAAAGTTAAAGAAGCAGGAACAAAGATGTCCTGCTTCTAAATTTATATTTGGAGTTTAACCCACATTATTTTGTTTTTTCTTCCATATACCATTGAATTTTTTTACTAAATACACAAAAAGTTTTATCCATCCCCAGCTATAAATGAATGAAAATAAAAAAATCATGATAGGAGTTTTTATATTAATAGTGGATTCGACAGATGGTCCTAGTAAAGGGAATTTGATGATATAAAGTGCTATCATTATTCCTAAAGTCAAGAAAATTCCCGAAAACAAAGCAATAGGAAGTTCTTTTTTGAACAATCTAAAAGCTAAACCCATACCCAGCCCTAGAATACCTGTTGTTAATGGGTATGTAATTAATTCGCTTGGTTGAATAATGAATAGTAAAAGAAAGGTTACTAGATAGGTTATAAATCCCATTCGAAGTGATAAAATACATGATAGTAAAATGGGTAAAGTACTAAGGGCACTAAACAAAAAACCAATACCTCCAAAAAAACCTGCAGATTGGAGGATCGTGGCAATTAAAGACAAAAGAGCGCCGTATACAACTATTTTAGTTGGATGATTGAAAACTCCAATGTATGATTGGACAACATTTAAATCCGAACGAATCATTTTTTTAAAAGACACCATCCTGCATTTTCTCCCTCTTAAAATCTTTCTTCCTATTTCCACATCAATATTAATATTCAATTTATATAGAATGGTTCATTGGTGTCTTATTTTGAAAAAAATAAAAGCGCTTTAGTAAGGTCTATACAGTGGATTATAATGGTAGTAAATATCATCACCACTTTTCGTTCTTCTCTATAGAAATGCTAGGAACTGTAAGGAAAATATTGAAAGGATGTTAAAAATGCCAATAATCCCTCAGCTTGATTGGTTAACTGATTTAACTAAATTTGCTGTTAATCGACTTCCAGCCCACTCAGATCATCGCTATTATGAAACGTTAGAAGAAGCAACAAAAGCCGCTTCGATGGCAATGCGCTTTGATTTGAATGGTAATTGGAAGTTTCATTACGCTGTAAATCCCGAAAGCCGTTCAGAACAATTTTATCAAGTAGACGATCCTTGCTCAGGTTGGGGAGATATTACTGTACCTGGACATATACAGCTACAGGGCTACGGGAAACCCCAATACGTAAATACCATGTATCCATGGGATGGACACAACGATATACGTCCACCGGAAATTCCAATAGACCATAACTTTGTTGGAAGCTATGTGAAATTTTTTACTTTGCCTAAAAATATGATAAACAAACCAGTCTATATTTCCTTTCAAGGCGTGGAATCAGCCTTTTTTGTGTGGCTGAATGGAGAATTTGTCGGCTATAGTGAGGACTCCTTTACCCCTGCAGAGTTTGACCTTACACCTTTTGCCAAAGAAGGAGAAAACAAATTGGCAGTGGAGGTATACCAGCGAAGCACAGGAAGCTGGCTTGAGGATCAGGATTTTTGGCGGCTATCTGGGATTTTTCGAGATGTTTACCTTTTTACAGTGCCGGAAATTCACGTCTATGATCTACAAATACATACTGATCTTAATGATGCCTTTACGAAAGGAATCTTGAAAATTGAAACTAAGTTTTCCAATAAAACTCCGGCAAAAATTATTGTCTCGCTTCATCATGCCCAAGGTAATCTAGTTGTAGAAAAAACGATCCAAGGAAAAGCTTCTATTAACCTTGAAGTGAAGCAGCCAAAACTGTGGAATGCAGAGGAGCCTTATCTTTATCAATTATTCTTACATATTTATAATGAGTCTGGAAGTTTAGTAGAAGTGATTCCCCAAAAGGTTGGTTTTAGAAGGTTTGAACTTGTTAATAAAGTTATGCAGCTTAACGGTAAAAGGATTGTCTTTAAAGGTGTCAATCGGCATGAATTTAATTGCCGCCATGGCCGGGCCATTACAAAAGAGGATATGCTTTTCGATATTAAAACACTAAAAAGACATAACATTAATGCTGTTCGAACGTCCCATTACCCTAACCAAACATATTGGTATGAGCTTTGTGATGAATATGGTATTTATGTTATTGATGAAATGAACCTTGAGACACATGGATCATGGCAAAAGATGGGGGAGGTTGAACCGTCCTGGAACATTCCTGGAAATATGTCTGGATGGCAGGATATTGTCATGGATAGGGCAATCTCTATGTTTGAACGTGACAAGAACCACCCATCCATCCTAATATGGTCATGTGGAAATGAGTCCTATGCGGGTGAAGTCATTCTTAATGTTTCTAAGTATTTCAAAAGTGTTGATACAAGCCGGCTTGTCCATTATGAGGGTGTATTCCACAACCGCAACTACAATGAAACAAGTGATATGGAAAGCCGTATGTATGCAAAGCCTCATGAGATTGAGGAATATTTGATGAATAACCCGAAAAAGCCTTATATTAGCTGCGAATACATGCATGCGATGGGAAATTCACTCGGCGGAATGGACAAATATACAGATCTTGAAAAAAAGTATGAGATGTATCAGGGCGGTTTTATTTGGGATTATATTGATCAAGCTATTATAAAAAAAGACCGTTATGGTAAAGAATTTTTAGCTTATGGCGGTGATTTTGATGATCGCCCGACAGATTATGGTTTTTGTACAAACGGCCTGGTTTATGCGAACAGAGAATTGTCCCCAAAATTGCAGGAGGTAAAATTCTTATATCAAAATGTTAAGCTGATACCTGACAGGGAAGGTGTTACAGTTGTGAATGATAACCTTTTCTTAAATACAGCTAAATATGATTTGGAATATATCCTCTATCATGAAGGGTTGGAGATTTTTCGAAGTAAGCTTCAAGCAACCATTGCACCAGAGAGAGAGGGGCGGGTTGAGTTTGCATCTCTTACAGATTTTACGGAGAGGCCGGGCGAGTATTGCATTCATACTATACTGAAATTAAAAGAAAAAACCGAGTGGGCCGATGCCGGGAATGAAATTGCGTTTGTGCAGTTTATATTTAAAAATGAATCGAAGGAAAAGATGAAGGTATTTGGAGAATTAAGGGTGGTCTATGGCGATGTAAATATTGGTGTTCACGGCAGTGATTTCCATGCACTTTTCTCAAAGCAGGTTGGCAGCCTTGTATCGTTAAATTATGCTGGTAAAGAAATGATTGCTCTGCCCCCTACACCATTATTTTGGAGAGCAACAACAGATAATGACAGGGGATATGGACAGGATTATCATTCAGGAATATGGGTTGCAGCGAGCATCGCCCGCAAATGTGTCGGGATTAAGGTGAAAGAGGAAAATGGATTTGTTAGTGTTACCTTTCAATATATCTTTTCGATTAGTAAAGAGATAGGAGTTACCATTTGCTATTTCGTTTATCCTGATGGAAGTATTCGGGTAAAAGCCGACTATTATGGTGCAAAAGGCCTTCCACAGCTGCCTATTTTTGCAGTCTCCTTTAAGCTTTCTGCAGACTATGACGAGCTTGAATGGTATGCGATGGGGCCAGAGGAGAACTATGTGGATCGTTCAAGGGGAGCAAGGCTGGAAATTTTCAAAAATCGAGTGACTGACAATATTTCAGGCTATTTAATGCCTCAGGAATATGGCAACCGCACGGGAGTTCGAAGGGTTAAGATTAAGGACGCAAATGAGCAGGGAATAAATATTTCCTCACTTGGAGAGCCTTTGGAATGCTCCATTTCGCCGTACACGGCATTTGAACTAGAACATGCCAGACATCATTTTGAACTGCCAAATATTTATTATACTGTTGTCACCGTTGCCGGGAAACAAATGGGTATTGGTGGTGATGATAGCTGGGGAGCACCTGTCCACGATGAATATCTATTACATGCTGAGGAAGATATCAGTTTTGAGTTTATGATTCAAAAGAATTAAATATTATCTGAATTTAATAAGCTCAATTCCTTATGAATCAAGGATTTGAGCCTTTCATTATTTGTTGCCATTTTTAATTTATACAGTGCTTTATTCCTATGAAAAGGGAGATTTCTAACTGAATTTATATTAGAATAGGATTTAATTACTTAATTACTTTAAGTTTGGCGAAGTTATGGAAATAGTTTTGCCTTTATAATCTTTTCTAAAGGTAAATAAAAAAACATACAAGGAACTTTTGGATTATAGGAGAATTCATATGATTATTGGCTTATTAATTTGCACCATTGGACTGATTCCGATTGTTTTAGCCTTTGGTATTAGAAGAATGTATACTGGTTCGGAATTATCTATGGGTTTATTGATATTTATGTCCTTAATCAGTATTTGGCAGGCTGATATTGGAATTCTTTATTTTAAAGGTATTTTCAATGAAAAGATCATCTTTTGGCTTTTTCGTTTTTTTCGGCTTGCCCCAACATTTGCCATTCCAGTTACATTTTACGTTGCTTATACAATTATCGATAAACAGGCAACTTTATTTAAAGAGGGAACCTTCATACATAAATTATTAGGTTTTGTTTTTATCAAAAAAACCTTTTTAGTTCTCACCTTTTGGAGCAGCTTTATCTATATAATTAATTGGACCTCCTTCGGCTTAAAAGGATTAAAAGTTGAACATATATATGACTCTACTTTTTATTTTTACTTCCCAAAATATGGTCCTCTCAGTTGGTTATATATTTTTCATATGAGTAGTTTCATCGTTTTTTTATTTTTTATTTATCTTTTATCCCAAAATATTCTTAACCAACATATCAGTAAATTTCTAAGTACATTCTCAATATGTAGTCTTCTCTTATTTATTACAGGCTTTATTAATTTTTCTCCTGAAACAGGTGCTATAACAAGTAGTATTGGTGTCATCATTTTTTCCGTCATTATTATGTTGGCATTTATTAAGATGAATACTTTGATCACAATAAACTATAACAATTTAATAGAAAGACAAAAAAAATTAGACTATACCGGGAATTTGGCAGGCAGTTTAATTCATGAAGTGAAGAATAATGTTCAAGTGATAAAAGGATTTTCAAAAATTTTAGGTACTAGTGATTTAATTTCAAGTGATGTCGAAAAAAAATCATTAAATCTAATTCAAAGTGCTGCGCAACAATTAGAAGATTTAGCAATTTGTTATCAAGAGTATATGAAGTTCTCTAAAATGGAGTTAAAAGTTGAAGATATAAATCAAATTATTGAGTTGTCTATTCAGTTTTCCAAAGAGTTAATAAAAGAAAAAAGTATAGAAATAGAATTTTTAAAGAAATTTAAACCATTACAGGCTTTTGTAAATAAAACCTATTTGCAGCAGGTTTTTATGAATCTAATAAAAAATAGTTGTGAAGCAATTCCATTTGATAGAAGTACTAAGAAAATAATGATTGAAGCTGATTTTAAAGGAGATAGTATTTTGATCAATTTTTTTGATTCAGGAATAGGTATTCCAATTGAGAAATGGGAGAGTATTTTTGATCCATTTATTTCATTTAAAAAAGAGGGCTTAGGCTTAGGGCTTCCATTTGTTAAAAAAGTAATTTTCGAACATAGAGGAAATATTGGGGTTATAAATAGTACCCCCATGGGAACACAAATTCAAATCACCATTCCACAATTTGAATATACTGATTTTAAAGACTGACAAAACACTCATTACGAATAAATTATTGACTGAATAATACAGTATTAATAAAAAGATATCAAATAATAGAAGACCAAAAAGCTTACCTTTCTATTATTTGATATCTTATTTTTTATTTATTGCTAAGTTGCATATCCCTTATAAGAATATGTTCTTTGATCCATGTAAAGATAAAATCTAATAACTCTGTGATGTATTCATTTTGTCCATCATCAATGCGATCATAGTTAATTTCATTAAACTTACTTATAAAATCATCATGCTCAACCTTATGAGCAAAGAATCCTTTGTAACCTACCTTTAACAAGTATTCTTCCTCAGCGCTAAAATGAAATACAGTGTAATCCTTGAGTTCTTGAATAATTTCAACAATGTTGTCGTATTTATCAATCGTGTATTCATTCCTAAAAAGGTCATAAGCCTTATTTCCTATTTCAAACAGCATTTTATGCTGCTCATCAATAAATTGAATTCCTGTTTCATACTCTCTTTGCCATGTTAACATAAGCGCCCTCCTATCCTTGAATAAAAATTATTTATTCCAAAATAGGATAGCATACAAATTTTTAAAATTTTGGTAGAAATTCCGACTTTTCGTTGACAAAAGTTGCCACGATTAAACAAATCTAGTTATGTTTTGAGTAGGGTGGTTATGAATAAACAAAATTCCTAAAATAAAGTTCAATTTGTAAAAAATAAAGCAAAAAACTCCTTTAAACAAATAGCCTTTTTTTGAAAAGTATGAGCATTTTGGACTAATACTCATCCGAATTCTTTTTCTATTTCATACAATATTAAAAAAGTTATGGAATGGGGTGATGATATTGAGTTTTCCAACCATTCCTAATATAACTCCAACCATTAGCCTGCCTCGTGAGGATGTTGTAAATCTACTTTTGTCCTCTATTGCTTTTGAGGAGTTAGGATTAGCTCACATCATCAATGCTGAAGCAGAAAAAATACAATTTTCGATTGGTACTATTATTGGTCAAACAACTTTAGTTCCACCAACTCTAAAGGAATTGGAAAGGATCGATAAGAGTGTGGAGCATAATTTAAGAACCCTTATTAAACAAGAGATGTTATTACAATTCAAGCTTGAAAATGTCCTTGATATTTCAACAACCACCACAACCACCACCACTACGTCAACGACTACTACCTCCACAACAACGACAACTCCATGTACAGCAATTGTTCATGAGGATGTTTGTGTACAAGCTGAGATAGCTATTATACCAAATGTAACGGTTGGAAATATTCAATACTACTGTGAAGGCGCACCGAGCATTAAAGCATGTCCTGGAACGCAGTCATCAACTGGGCCGTGTACTTTTATATTAAGCCAGAATATTTGTATTGAAGTTCCTTTAACATTTTCTGCGACAGCTACAGTCTCATCAACTGGTATTATTTGTGGAACGCCAGTAGTAGGAACGTGTACAGGAGAACTGAAAAAGTTGTAAAGGAAATATAGCAGGTAAAAATAAAAAGTATTAATTGACGCTCTATTTTTTATACTTATGTTGAAAACTACCAACTATAGGTGTAAGTAATAATATAATTGCCTTTTTTTGAGAATCCCAAACTCTTTGGACATGCTTTTCATAGAATGTAATATCACATGATAAAGGGGGGTTACAAAATGGCTGATTGTCCAGCAACTGTTCATGAAACAGTATGCGTTCAAGCTGATGTTACGATTATTCCCGTTGTAACAGTTGGTACGATAGCATCAAATTGTGTAAACGGGCCAATCATTGGAGCATGTCCAGGAACACCTTCGCCAACAGGGGTATGTACTTTCACTGTTAGCCAGAATATTTGCGTTGAAGTTCCACTTACATTCTCGACTGAAACAACTGTTGTTCCTGGTATAGTTTGTGGTACACCTGGAACTGGACCTTGTCCACTAGTTTAATATACTAAATAGCAATTACAAGCAACAAATTTGTCCCTTTTGTATAGACTGTATGAATAAGAACATACAGCCTAATTAGGAGGGGTTTTTTTAAAAGTTTTACAAAATTTATCTTAAAGAAATTAGATTTTAGATAACTAATGTTGAAAAAATTTAGAGACTAATGAATGTGATTGTTTGTGATAAAAAAAATGATCAGCCGCATAGCTGAATCATTTTTTGTTTTACTATGTAAAACCTAGTTTTTTCTATAAATAAGTTTTATATTGTATTAAAATTATTAATTTACAAAATTTATAAATACTTACAATTTTTTTAAATTAAATATAGGAAAATGATTAAAAAGATGTTACATTTTAATAGAAAAAATCAAAGGTTGTCGAATTTGGTATAGAAAGGTGAGAAATGTGGCCTCAAGGGAAGATACGAAAAAATCATCTAGCCGATTTACAAAAATAATCATTGGCATTATAGGATTTTTTGTTATATTAATAGGTTGCGGGTTCGGAGTTAATGCTTATACAAGTTCCCCTACATTTTGTAAGAGCTGTCATGAAATGCAACCTGAATACGCCACATACAGTGAATCTGTACATAAAAATATTAACTGTGTTAAGTGTCATGACAAGCCAGGTATTCAAAATATCATACCTAACAAAGTAAGATTGATTAAAGAAGTATATACCCATTTTACGGGAGTTCCAAAACAAATAGTAGTGAAAAACCTCGATGATGTTCCAACCGAAAATTGTTTACAGTGCCACACAAAAACGAAACTTGTGAAGGCAACAGGTGATTTGATAGTGAACCACCCTGGACATATTCTTAAGGACGAGATTCCATGTATCACTTGTCACGCTGGAATTTCACATGGAAAGATTGCCGCTCGGGGGCTAAATATTGCAGAAAATCGAAGCAAAATTACGCAATTGAATGCAGTAGAAATAATGGCAAAGAAAGATGTAAAGCCAAATATGGGAACTTGTATTGATTGTCATGATAAAGTAAACCATGGGGAAAAACCTTGGAAGGATAACAATTATGTTATACCTCCACTTACACAGAATTCTACAATTATTGGTGTGACGGATAACATTGCACAGGACCAAAAAACCCAAGAACTTATTTTACAAGCAATTGGAAAACAAAAAGCAAATGTTAAAATATCAATGGGATGTAAAACCTGTCATAAAATCGTAAATATACCGATTGTACATAAAAATATGGATTGGCAAGTTAATCACGGAAATATGGCAATGCAAGAATTGGATAAATGCCTAACCTGTCATCAGGACTCTAAATGGGTAAAAGCAGTACCAAAAGAGAATGTAACTTCTATTGTTGATAGCGGAAATCAGAAGGCGAACTACATAACAAATTACCTACAAGTAAAAGAGCAATCAAGAGTCAATCAATTTTGTAAAGCCTGTCATTCTAATGAACCACCTAGCCATACCCAAAGCTTTAATTGGTCAACCGAGCATGCTGAAGCTTCCTCAACAGATGAGGAGAAATCCAATTGTTATATTTGCCATGATTCAGAAACACCAAAGCAGGGATCAACAGTACCAAAAGCTCCAGCTTCATCTTGTCAAAGCTGTCATCAATATTTTGAAAAATAAATAATGGAATTTAAATTAAAGAGGCTGCCAACCGGCAAGCCTCTTTTTGTATCGTTTTTTGTATTTTTATAAATTTTGCTTTAAACGGTTATCTACTGATTTTTTTCTAGACTGGGTTCATACGGGAATTAAAGTCGGTTATTTTGTATTTTAGTATAATCATTTATATCTTCATTAAACCATTTTATACTTATACTTTTTCGACCAGTATAATCCGAATGATTATCAGAAATATAACTTAAATTAACAGGCTTTCCATCTAAAAGGATCTCTGATAGATGAGGATTATCAACATAAAAGGTTACGCCTCTCAAATCATTGAGGGTTGGAATATACTTACCCATCCACGGATCATTAACTGATACTATATTTATATATGTTCTATTATTTTTAATGGTTGCCTTATAGTCCAAGTACTGTTGAACTAAATTGTAATTTAGTAGCCGTGAGGTTCTGGCAACAAGAATATTATGATTTACATATTGTTGGTCTAAATATCGCAGCGAAGTTAATGCATTTTGATTAAACAAGAATTTGTTATGCCGTATGCCTAAATGCTCTGCAACAATGGTATATTGATGATTATCTATCAATGACTCTAAATTTTGTTTAGAAAACTCTTTATCTATAAATTCAGGGTCCCAGATTAAATTCCCCCTACTATTCTCACTATATCGTGAGAATACCCACAGCTTATTTCCATCCTTTAACCTTCTAGGAAATATCATGCTATTATACCCAAATTCACTTGAAGTAGGGCCCCATCCAAATTTAATCCCATAAGGAATCAATAAATTTGTATGGTAGTACTTGGAATATTGATTATCTCCTTTTTGGAATCTATAAATATTACTTGAGACAAAATTTTGAACATTTGACGGGCTTCCATGATCTAACCATACCTTTACGTATACTCCCTGTTTTCTTAATTCATTAATTGCTGGAGCAGCAAATTTTTTGTTAAATGAAACCTCATTTTTCTTTTGCATGGTGAAATCACCGTAAGAATGCATACAGTCAATCCATCCAACCTTAAGGAATTTAAGTATTTCATCTTTATCATGTGGCCTTTTATTATCTAAACCATACCAATAAGACATTTCATCTTTTACTTTTGCATTTTTATAATCAAAATCACTTTTATCATCATTTCCAACATACATCCAGAATGTATCCCCGACATCAAGACCTAAACCCTTCCCATATTCCGTTTGGACATTAGTATTTAAAAATCTGTGATAATCAAGAAATTCCGGTAATGTTGTTCCATCAATATCAGAGCATAGGGCTAACATTGATTTGTAAGGATAAGGAAATTTCCTTAACTCAACATTATGATTCAGTAATTTTTTTGCTACTTTTACGATTTTATTATCATTGGTCATAATTCTAGAGTAGTTATATGTTATTTCAATAGGTATTAGAATGACTATAAATAATAGAATAAATAAAATATACTTCTTGTACAATTTCATAGGTAATCTTCCTTCTATCTAATACAGTTTATTAGAAATGCTTATCAAACCATAGTATTATTGAGTCTCTCATCAGAATCCTTCCATCTTAAATTCAATTTCTACTGCACAAACTTATCATATATCCTCTATTACGTATCATTATTTTTTGATGAAAAATTATTAAAAACAAATTAGAAATTTGCGAAATATTTTTAAAAAGTTGAAGCTTTGATAATGACGGTAAATGTACTCATTAGAGGGACTTGGTTTAAATCAATTAAATTGAAATCAGTGCTTTCTATTTAATTATAATAATTATTAATTAATAAAAAATATAAAAGGATAGACTTAATTCGTTTTTTGAGGAAATTCAGTAGTAAAAGAATCGAATTTTGTCAAAAATAACTTGATTAATAATGTTCGGAGTGATTTCTATATGGATTTTGAAAATTATAAGGCATTGTTATTTAAAAAAATCAAAAAACAAATTTCTTTGTGGTTTGAAGCGACAGGGGATTTGAAAATACCTAATATTGAGGTTTATCGTTTTCTTCACTCCATATCTGGAAGCTTGGGGACATTTCAACTTGTCGGTCTTTATCAGTTATCTCAAAAATTAATAAATCAGATTGAGGATAAAAATGAAAAAATATGGGGGAGAGAGGAATTAAGAAATTTCTTAGATGAATTGATTAGTTTGTCTAATGAATATGAACATTATCAAGAGATTGAGACTAATAAAGAAGCTTCTCGAGAAGAAAAAATTCCACTTATTCAAATTATTGATGAAGATATTTCAATAATTATTCTTTTAAGGGATGCTCTGGGAAAAAAAGGATGGATGGTTGTTGCCAATACAGAACCAAGAAAGGCCATTACTCAATACTTCGAATTAAAACCTGATTGTGTGATTATAGAAACCAATTTCAAAAATATAAATGGCAATCAAATCCTCCATGAATTACAAGATCATAATAATCAACAATTTGTACCTAAAATCATGATTAGCCTCCTTAATGATCGGTTGACACGACTAAATGCTTATCAGTTAGGAGCAGATGATTTTATTGAAAAACCCATCGATCTAGAGGAATTTATTGGGAGAATTGAACGTCTTTTAAGGAAAAAAAAGCTTTATGATCAATCGGTTCTTCTTGATGATCTTACAAAACTATATAATCGCAAATTCCTAAGGAATCTATATGACAGAAATCTAAAAGAATTAACCCGCACTAATCGTCCATTTAGTATTGCTCTTATTGATTTAGATTATTTTAAGACTATAAATGATCGTTTTGGTCATTTGACTGGAGATAAAGTGCTTGTCTCCTTTGCAAATTTCTTAATAGAAAATACACGTGGTTCGGATATTGTTTTTAGATATGGAGGAGAAGAGTTTGTCATATTATTTCAGAATTCCATTCTAGAGGAGGCAGTGGAAACTCTTAAAAGACTTTTAAACCAATTTTCAGAGCAGTCATTTGAAATAAACAATGAGAAAGTTTCAATTACATTTTCCGCAGGAGTAACATCCATTCAACATTCTGAAACTTCATTGGAAAGTTCATTAATGTTAGCAGATCAAGCCTTATATCATGCAAAAGAAAGTGGTAGAGCAAGGATTGAATTCCTGGCACTTCAATCTCAAGAAATAAAGAAAAAACCACTATTTGTTTCCATAATTGATGATGATGCCCTAATTCGAACGATGCTTATAAAAATTCTAAGTTCAATGAATACGAATCAATATGAAATGAATATAAAAGCATTTGAAAATGGAATTGATTTTTTCGATTCTCACCGGTTGGAGGAAAGGAGTCAACACTTTTTAATTCTTGATGGTGTTATGCCAGTAATAGATGGAATTGAAATCCTGCAAAAGGTAAGGAAAATTAAAAAAGATTCAAATCTATATGTTCTTATGTTAACTGGACGAAAAAGTGAATCTGATATCGAACGCGCCTTAAAACTAGGGGCAGATGACTATGTAACTAAGCCTTTTAGTATTAAAGAATTACGGGCAAGAATACAACGGCTAATACAAAGGATGAATTAGCATGGTGAAAAATGAGATACTAATACTCTCCATACTAACTGTTTCCATTCTATGTATATTAATCATTTTATTGTCTTATTTAATAGTTCGAAAATTAATTGAAAACAAGAAAAGAAAAAAGATTGAAAGCTACGAAGCACAAATTAGCCCCATTATTTTTTTCATGATATCAGAAGCAAGTGTTACAACAAAATTACCTAATGAAACACCTCTCCAGTTACAAGCAATTGAAAACATCCTCGGTAAGTTCTCGAAGGTTTTGGAAGGTAAAAATGAAAAAAAGTATTTGTCAGAATTAGCAACCATGTATTTAAAACACGAATATCAAAGGCGTCTGAAAAGTATGAGATGGAGCACTCGATTAAATACTTTATACCAAATAGAGGACTTCAATATGGAAGATCTCATGTATGAAGTATATTTGCTGCTTATTAAAAAGAAGCGAATTTCTCATGATGAAATCAAACTTTCATTAAGGATTTTAGCCCAATTTAGATATTCGGAAATACTTAGGTTATTGATGAACCAATTTGTTCATTTATCGGAATATGATTTTCGGTCTATTTTAATTAGATTAGACCAAGAGAAATTTGATCAGCTGATCCTTCACTTCCATAAATGCTTGCCCCCATTACAAAAAGCCATTCTTGATGTGATTTCTATAAAAAAAGGATGGTTCTATCTATCATTTGTCGAAAACATTTTTGCCTCTTCTGCGGAGGAAATAAAAGTAAGAGCTTTAAAAGCTATAGCAGAAATTGGATATGTCAACCAAATAGAGCCCTTTATAGAGTTGTTATATTCAAAAAAGTGGGAAGAAAGAATGTTTGCCACAAAAATAATGGGGGTATTAAAAGAAGAAAGCACAATTCCAAGGTTAATTGAATTATTGCATGATCCATCGTGGTGGGTTCGTTCACAAGCTGGTCAGGCCATTTATCAATTTACGAATGGGAAAGAGATTTTAAAATTGGTTCTAGCTACTTCACAGGATGTGTTTGCAAAAGATATGGCATGGGAATGGCTAAATAAAGGGGTTTAAAATATGTCATTTTTTCACTGGGGAGATATTGTAACCATTTTTGTTTGGTTTATAGAAGTATATATGATTTTTGTTATTTTATTTTATTCTGTTATTTTGTTTATTTCTATTTTTCAGCTTAGAAAAAAGTACAAGCTCGATATAAGACAAGCCCATGAAGATTATATGGATGAATTTAATACAAAGCCTGTCTCCATTATCGTTCCAGCCTACAATGAAGAAGTTGGAATCGTCCAAAGTGTTCGGTCTTTGTTAAGTGTTCATTATCCTATTTTTGAAGTGATTGTGATTAATGATGGTTCCACCGATAACACCCTAGAAAAAATGATTGAGCACTATAATATGAAGGAAATAAAAAATGTAGTTAGAAATCAGCTGAAGACAAAACCAATTAAAGAAATCTATCAATCAAATGGGTTGCCAAATCTTTTCCTCATCCATAAAGAAAATGGTGGAAAAGGAGACGCTCTTAATGTCGGTCTTAATTTTTCACATTATCCCTATTTTTGTTCACTTGATGGTGATTCGATCTTAGAACATGATGCCTTTCTAAAAGTGATGAAGCCAATTATAGATTCTGATGAAGAGGTTATTGCTTCTGGTGGAAGTGTAAGAATTGCAAATGGCTGTCAAATTCAAAGTGGTCATATCCAATCAGTCGGCATATCAGATAAACCGTTAGTGGTCATGCAAATTATTGAATATTTGAGGGCATTTTTAATGGGTCGAATAGGTTTAAGCAAGTATAATCTATTGCTCATCATTTCCGGGGCATTTGGAGTCTTTTCTAAACAATGGGTAATAGCGGCCGGGGGTTATCGAGTTGATACAGTTGGAGAGGACATGGAACTTGTTGTAAGACTTCACCGTCTCCTTAGGGAAAAAAAACAGAAAAAGAAAATAGTGTATGTACCAGATCCTGTATGCTGGACTGAGGTTCCAGAAGACATTAAGTTTTTAAGAAGGCAAAGGAGACGGTGGCATAGAGGGTTATTCGAAAGTCTATGGAATCATAGGGAAATGACGTTTAACCCTAAATATGGCTCGATTGGATTTATTTCGTTCCCATACTTCTGGATTGTTGAATTTTTCGGTCCAATTGTTGAATTATCAGGTTATATTTTTATGATTCTTTGCTTTTTTTTAGGAGGAATATATATAGAATTTTCAATTTTGTTATTTCTTCTGTCTTGTTTATATGGATCTGTTTTTTCGATGGCAGCAGTCTTATTAGAAGAGTGGAGTTTAACAAAATATCCGAGAGCATCAGATATTTTAAAGCTTTTTTTCTATTCCATAACTGAGTCAATTTGGTATCGGCCATTAACGGTTTTATGGCGTTGTGAAGGGGTTTTGCGAATAGTAATAGGGGATACAAGCTGGGGAGAAATGAAAAGAAAAGGTATATCTAAATGAAAAGCAATTCTTTTGTTCGATTCATAACAAGTCATTTTGAGTAAGGCAGCTTCAAACGTCTAAAAATGAAACGTGATGGAATCATAACCGTACAATCTAAGTATGGAAAGGGAAGCACCTTTACAACCATTTTTCCAACTGTCCAAGGCAGCCATTAAGCAAACCCTTTTGAAAATTGGAAAGGTGGGGCAAATATTAATACCGGAACAGAATGAATAAAAAAAGGAAATCTACAGATAAAAGCCTCTGGTAGGTTTCATTTAAAGTGATTTGGTATATAGAAATTAAAATGAATGTGTAACTTCCTTCAAGAAAATCAGTCTAATGGTTGCAAATCAAAATAAAATGGGGGATCAATATGTTGAAAAATATATTAATTATGGCCATTTTGGGTCTTTCCGTTGCCCTTTCTGGATGTGAAATTGCAGGCAGCCAACCATCAAGTCAAAAGAGCGATGTAACGAAAGTAAATGACAACCAATCTAATCAACAAGCATCAGAACCTAGTCCAACATCAACAAATACAAGTTCAAGTCAAACTTCAGTAACACCAACGGATTCCGGTAAAACCACGAAAACCACACCAGCTACTCAAGTGAAAAATACATCAACAAAATCTAAAGTAAATATGAGTATGGTTACTGCTGTAAGACTAGCTGATTTCAGTTCTGGTTGGGTTGGTGGCAATGGGTGGATGGCTAAAACAACAACTGGAGGGAAAAGCTGGACAGTTGTTTATCAAGGTAGTGGCACAGTACAACAAATATTTGCCTTGAATCACTCAGATGTGTGGGCGGCTGTGAACCAAGGTGGAAACAATGTGAGGCTTCTAAAATCTGCAGATGGGGGCCAACACTGGGCAGTTATTGGAATCATACCCTGTAATGCATATCTCCATTTCACGTCAAAAAATACTGCATTATGTGGGAACTACTTCTCGCAAAATGGGGGGGAAACGTGGAGAGCACTATCTATTCCCAAAAATGTGGTTGGTGAAGCCTATTTTCATGATGTGAAAAATGGTTGGTCAGTTACCCAAAGTAAAAATACCTTTTATGTAAATAGAACAAGAGATGGTGGAAAGTCATGGAGCGGTGTAATGTCTAAAAGTCTATTTTCTCCTATCAATGGTGCCTTGATTCGCTCAACTGGAAAGGATGATGCATGGGTTGAATTAATTGGAGGAACGGGGATGACCCAAACATCTTACACTGTTCTTCATACTATTGATGACGGAAGCTCATGGAAGACAGTTATAGCAAATTCAACGGCAGGTGGTGGTCCAGCACCTGGATTCAGCCAAAACTATAATAAAGGGCCAAATAATAAGGGGTCAAAACCGGGTCCACTTTATGTTGTAAATCCACAGGTCGCATTTATGGGGGGAACATGCCCTGCCTGTGATAATCCAAATTCTATTGGTTGGACAAAAGATGCAGGAAAAACATGGGTAAATAGTACTGTAGCATTAACTGGATATGGTGATTCCTATTTAGCAATATCAGATGAGAATCATGGATGGTGGATTACAACTGAAAATGAAAAGCCAAGTAGAATGTATACCACCTCAGATGGTGGCGTTCATTGGAATTTGGTTCACATTTTTCAGTAGGAGTTTTAAGAACATTTCTAAAAAACGGTTATGAATTCATGAATAAAACCTGTTGGCTGCTTTTTAAGCAGCCCTTTTTATATTTCATTTCAATTAAATATTACAATTTAGAAGCATGTTTTCTTTACAATAACACAACATAAATTTACAAAGGCTTTACAATCCATTAATACTCAGTTAACACTCATGTTTTATTCTATTCATGTAAGAAAATAAAAATTTCTTAGGGGGATTTACGTAAATGAGAAGTTTAAAAAAATTAAGCCTGTTTTTAATTATAGCTTCTGTAATGGTTGTAGCTGCTGCTTGTGGAGGAGGCACTTCTAAAGATACAACAGGAGGTTCCACTAATAAGGGGACTACAACAAAGGAAATTTCCGGACAATTAGTTATTTCTGGTTCAACTGCATTACAGCCGCTTGTTGCTGCTGCTGCGGAAGAATTTATGAATAAAAATCCAAAAGTAAGCATTCAAGTAAATGGCGGAGGATCTGGTACAGGTTTATCACAGGTTTCTCAGGGTGCTGTTCAAATTGGAAATTCAGATGTTTTTGCTGAAGAAAAAAATATTTCTGGTCTTGTTGATAATAAAGTCGCTGTAGTTGGAATGACTGCTGCCGTTAACCCAAAAGTGGGCATTAAAGATATTAAAAAAGCAGATTTAATCAAAGTATTTACAGGCCAAATCAAAAACTGGAAAGAGCTTGGCGGAGCTGATCAAAAAATTACTCTCGTGAACCGCCCAGATTCTTCAGGTACTCGTGCAGTGTTCAATAAATTTGCTCTTGGTGGTGCAACTCCTGCAGAAGGAATTACTGAAGATGCTTCTAATACGGTTAAAAAGATTATTAATGAAACTCCAGGTGCAATTGGATACCTTGCGTTCTCATACCTAACTGATAATACCGTTACAGCACTTTCTATTGATGGTGTACAACCTACAGCTGAAAATGTAGAATCTGGTAAATTCCCAGTATGGGCATATGAGCACTGCTATACAAAGGGTCAACCAACAGATCTTGAAAAAGCATTCCTTGATTATTTAACAAGTAGTGATGTTCAAACAACTATATTGCCTAAACAAGGTTACCTACCTGTAACAAAAATGCAAGTAGAACGCGACGCAAAAGGAAATGTTACGAAAAAGTAATTTTTGAAAATTATAAAGGGGTAAGTGCATCGAGCATTTACCCTATTATGACGTATTTTAGGGGTGTCATATTTTTTATGGAGAAACTAGTTCCGGCAAAGGAAAGATTGTTAAAATCTCAGAAGAATTGGATGAACGGCGAGGTAAGAGGGAAAATTATCGTTTTCATTTGTGCCATTATTATGATTTCGGCAACTATTGCCATTACGATTTTCCTTGGAACAAAAGGTTTACAATCCTTTATTAAAAATGGTGTAAGTCTTATTGAATTCTTAACCGGTAAGCAATGGAATCCGTCTGATCAGGCAAAACCACAATACGGGGCGTTACCATTTATTTTTGGATCGTTTACAGTAACGTTTCTAGCTGCTTTAATAGCTGCCCCACTCGGAATTGGTGGAGCGATTTTTATGACTGAAATTGCACCATCATGGGGACGGAAAATTTTACAGCCTGTTATTGAACTTTTAGTCGGGATTCCTTCTGTTGTTTATGGCTTCATCGGGCTTACAGTATTGGTGCCTTTCATTCGTGTGCATTTTGGTGGGCTTGGCTTCAGCTTGCTTTCAGGTATGATTGTTCTTTCTATTATGATTTTGCCAACCATCACGACGATTGCAACAGATGCAATGAGCTCACTGCCTAAAACTTTACGTGAAGGCTCATATGCTTTAGGGGCAACACGTTGGCAAACCATTAGAAAGGTTTTAATTCCTGCAGCAATCCCATCACTTTTGACAGCCATTGTTCTAGGTATGGCAAGGGCATTTGGTGAAGCATTAGCCGTTCAAATGGTTATTGGTAATGTGAAAACAATGCCACATAGCATTTTAGATGCCTCTGGTACTTTAACAACCATTATTACGCTAAATATGGGTTATACCACATTTGGAAGCCCTGAGAATAACATTTTATGGTCGATGGGATTACTATTATTAATCATGTCTTTCGCTTTTATTCTTTTAATCCGTTACCTTTCATCTAGGAGGAAAATTTAATGAACGCTAAAGTAGCTGATCGGGTAGCGACGGGTGTTTTTATCGTCATTGCTTTCATTATCGTCTCCGTTTTAATTGGTTTATTTTCTTTTATTTTATATCATGGTTTTCAACATGTTTCTTTAAAATTCCTTACCACTCCATCAAGCAATATGTCGGCAGGAGGGGGGATTCGGGATCAATTATTTAATTCGTTTTATGTTCTCTTTATTACCATGCTTATTACGGTCCCGCTTGGTGTAGGAGGCGGGGTTTATATGGCTGAATATGCTAGGCCAGGCAGGATAACCAATATAATCCGTTCATGTATAGAGGTTTTAGCTTCGCTTCCTTCTATTGTCATTGGTTTATTCGGTCTCTTAATGTTTGTTACATTAACTGGATGGGGCTATACCATTTTAGGTGGTGCACTTGCACTTACTGTATTTAATCTGCCTGTTATGGTTAGGGTCACAGAAGATGCTATTCATTCAGTTCCACGAGATTTAAAAGAAGCAAGTCTTGCTCTTGGAATCACCCATTGGCATACAATCAAAACGATTCTGTTGCCGAGCGCATTTCCAACGATCTTAACAGGAGGTATTCTTGCAGCAGGGCGTGTGTTTGGTGAAGCAGCAGCGCTTTTATTTACAGCAGGTCTCTCAACTCCAAGATTAGATTATACTGATTGGAATCCTTTTTCACAGATCTCACCATTAAATATTTTCCGGCCAGCAGAAACATTGGCAGTTCATATTTGGTCCATAAATACTCAAGGGTTAATTCCAGATGTAGATGCTGTTTCAAATGGATCTGCAGCAGTCTTAATTCTTTCTGTTTTACTCTTTAATTTATTGGCTAGGTGGATTGGTAGCCTTATCCATAAAAAGGTAACGGCAACAAAATAGGAGAAGGTGGGGAAAGATGGTTACAGAAATGAAGGACTATACACCAAATATAGAGGTTCAAAAAGAGAATATTTTAAATGTCAATAACCTAGAGATTTTCTATGGTGAGAAGCGAGCTGTTAATGGAATCTCTATGGATATTGAAGAAAATACTATAACAGCCTTGATTGGTCCGTCTGGGTGTGGAAAATCAACCTTTTTACGAAGTATTAATAGGATGAATGACCTGATTCCGGGTGCTTTTGCAAAAGGTGAAATTATATATGAAGGTCTAAATATTTTATCAAATAATATCAACGTTGGTGCCTTAAGAAAAGAGATTGGCATGGTTTTCCAAAAGCCTAATCCATTTCCGAAATCAATTTATGAAAATATCACTCATGCATTGAAATTCTCTGGTTTAAAAAAGAAAAGTCAGCTTAATGAAATAGTAGAAGAAAGTCTAACAAAAGCAGCCTTATGGGATGAGGTTAAGGACAGACTTCATGAATCAGCCTTATCTTTATCTGGTGGGCAGCAGCAGCGTCTTTGTATTGCAAGAACCATTGCAATGAAACCAACCGTGATGCTTCTTGACGAGCCTTCATCAGCACTTGATCCAATATCAAACGCTAAAGTCGAAGAACTAATCGTTGAATTAAAAAATGATTATTCTATTGTAATTGTGACACATAACATGCAACAGGCTTCAAGAATTTCCGATAAAACAGCCTTTTTCTTAAACGGGGATTTGGTTGAATTTGATCAGACAGAGAAAATTTTCACAAATCCTTCCGTCAAAAAGACAGAAGAATATATTTCTGGAAGGTTTGGATAAGGGGGAAGACTTCCATGGTGTTAACATATACAAATGAAATTTTTGACATAAACGATTTAAATTTATGGTATGCGGATCATCATGCCTTAAAAAGTATTCACTTTCCCATTATCAAAAAAGAGGTTACCGCTATTATTGGCCCATCAGGCTGCGGGAAATCTACTTTCATTAAGACGTTAAATCTCATGATTAAGATGGTACCAAATGTTAAAATGTCTGGTGAAATTAATTATAATGGTAAAAATATTTTAAATAGCAAAATGGACTTAGTTGAGCTAAGAAAAAACGTTGGAATGGTATTCCAAAAAGGTAATCCCTTTCCTCAAAGCATTTTTGACAATGTTGCCTATGGACCGCGGATTCATGGAATAACGAAAAGAAAACATCTTGAAGAAATTGTTATAAAAGCATTAATGGATGTAGCATTATGGGATGAAGTAAAGGACCGCTTAAATGCGCCAGCCCTTGGATTGTCAGGAGGGCAGCAGCAAAGACTATGTATTGCTCGGGCATTAGCCACTAAACCAGATGTCATACTGATGGACGAGCCAACATCAGCACTTGATCCTATTTCGACATTAGCCATTGAAGAACTTATATTAGAGTTAAAAGAAAAATATACCATCGTCATTGTGACACACAATATGCAGCAAGCAGCCAGAGTTTCAGACAAAACAGCATTCTTTTTAATGGGGGAACTAATTGAATTGGATGAGACCTCCAAGATTTTTTCAAAGCCTGAAGATGAAAGAACTGAAGGTTATATTACAGGAAGATTCGGATAATAGGGGTGACAGACACATGCATACAAGATCTAACTTTGATAACAATTTAAAGCAATTAAAAGATATGTTGATTGAAATGGCTAGAATATCTGAAAATGCAATGAAGGATAGTATTCAAGCCCTTATCCAGCAAGATCTTGAAAAGGCGAAGGAAATTATTGAAAATGATAATGAAATCGATCGATTAGAGCATGAAATTAATAATAAAGCGATTATTTTAATTGCGAAGGAGTCACCTGTTGCTGGGGATTTGCGAAAAATTATCGTTGCCTTAAAAATTTCTTCAGAAGTAGAACGAATTGCAGATAATGCGGTTAACATTGCAAAATCAACCTTGCACATTGGAACAGAAAAACATATAAAAGAAATTATCGATATCCCAAAAATGATGGACCTTGCTTTGGAAATGTTAAACGAATCATTAAACGCCTATCTAACTGAAGATATAGTGTTGGCAAAAGAGTGTGCTAAAAAAGATGATATTGTGGATGAAATGTATGGAAGATTGTTTCATGAACTTATGGGGTATATCCAAAGGAATCCGGAAAACACGAATCAAATCACACAACTTGCATTTGTTTGCAGATTCATCGAAAGGATTGCCGATTTATCAACAAATATTTCCGAGCATATTATCTATCTTGTAACAGGAAACCAATATGATTTAAATGCATAATAGGAAATACGCGAAAGGCTGTCAATGATTGATAGCCTTTTTGAAAAGATAAAAAAGCATAGTATTGTACCCATACCACAGTCCTTGATACTGTGGTATTTTCCATATATGACACCAGTGTCGCGTAGCGATTGCCTAGTTTTGTGTAGCAATTGCCTAGTTTTGTGTAGCAAACGGGGTAGTTTGTGTAGGGATAAATGGCTTGTGTCGTGAAGCGGTGAATCTATGTAGAGAAGACCCAGTTTTGTGTAGCGAAAGCCTGGTCTTGTGTAGCAAACGGGATAGTTTGTGTAGCGAAAAATGGCTTGTGTCGTGAAGCGGTGGATCTATGTAGAGAAGACCCAGTTTTGTGTAGCGAAAGCCTGGTCTTGTATAGCAAACGGGGTAGTTTGTGTAGCGATAAATGGTTTGTGTCGTGAAGCGGTGAATCTATGTAGAGAAGACCCAGTTTTGTGTAGCGATTGCCTAGTTTTGTGTAGCAAAC
>JAUZPL010000150.1 GCA_030705955.1 Bacillota bacterium
AGAAACTTCTTGACTGGCTTGCTTTGTTTCTTGTGCATTTTGAAGGATTACTTCACCTGAAGTATGTAATTTTCCGGTGACATCCAAAATACCGCCAATCATATTCTTAAGATCATCCACCATTAGTTGTACCGAGGCAGATAATTGACCAATTTCATCATTACCTTGTTTTCCAATAGTAACCGTTAAATCCCCTTTTCCAATTTCGTGTACCTTTGAAGATAACATTCTTAATGGTTTTACAATATAGGTAGTGACTACAAAAAGAAGAATGAGACTGATCAGTAAAATAATGATCGTAAAAATAACTTGTTTTTGATTTGTCTCTTTCATTTTTGCTGCTAATGTCGTGGCATTAAAGTCTGCTCCAACAACCCCAATTACCTCTCCTTGCTGTGATTTAATTGGTACATAGGTAGATATTAATGTTCCATATTCCTTCGTGGTGCTCATCTCACCAATTTGTGCTTTTCCAGTTTCATAGGCTTTGATCAATTTAGGTGAATCACTAATACCCTTTTCCACTTCCCCTAAGGGTGACTCATTTTTAGAACCGCTTGGATATCCATCTACAACATAGAAATATTTATATTGGTTCCCATCTTTTGTTCTTGACATTGTATATAAAAATTTGAGTCCGTTCATTTTTCTCATGTCATTCAACTTTTTCTTCAATGCAAAATAATAGTCATTTTTATTTAGATTCATAGAAAGATCTTGATATTTTTCTACATTTACCATTTTCTCCGCATTTTTTGTAAGGGTTAAAGATTGAGTGCTGATCGTGTTTTTTAAAAGGTTTGAATATGTATAATTGGTTAAGTAACTTAGTCCAATACATGATATTAAAATCAATATCGAGACCTGTACCATAATTCTTATTTTCAAACTTTTCCTCAATTTCCATTTCCTCCTTATAAATATACCTTTTTACATTGTAAAATATTTTTTAATATTTAAACAATGTAAAAATTATATTTTTGTGAATCTTGTTTATTTATTCTAAAATAAAGGGTACATATTTTTTCAAACAAACTCTAAATTGCTACTACTACCTCCCACTATGTGCTTTTGGTATAATAGGCAGGAGACGGAACTTTTTATCTTCCAAATAGATAAATCTTTCCAAAAATATAAACCAATCAAGGAGCGGTAATATGGAAAAAGTATTAATTTTTGGACATAAAAATCCAGACACAGATACAATTTGTTCAGCTATTGCATACGCTGACTTAAAAACAAAATTAGGTATGAACGTGGAACCTATTCGTCTAGGCGAAGTTAATGGTGAAACACAATATGCATTAAATACATTTCACGCCGCGGCACCACGACTTGTAGAAAAGGTAGCGCCTGAAGCTAAAAATGTTATTTTAGTGGATCATAACGAGTTCCAGCAAAGTGCAGAAGATATTAGAGATGTTACGGTCTTAGAAGTAATTGACCACCATCGTATTGCTAATTTTGAAACAAGTGGTCCTTTATTCTATCGTGCAGAGCCTGTTGGCTGCACTGCCACCATTTTAAATAAAATGTATAAAGAAAAAGGGATTGAAATTGAAAAAAATATTGCTGGATTAATGCTTTCAGCCATTATATCTGATTCTCTTTTATTTAAATCCCCTACTTGTACTGGGGAAGATGTGGATGCAGCACTTGAATTAGCAAAAATTGCAGGCGTTGACGCACAAGTGTATGGTTTGGAAATGCTAAAGGCTGGAGCTGACATAAGTAGCAAAACAGTTGAACAATTGATTTCATTGGATGCAAAAGAATTCCAAATGGGCGAGAGCAAGGTCGTCATTGCTCAAGTAAATTCCGTTGATACAAATGATGTGTTAAGCCGTCAGCAAGAATTAGAAACAGTCATTAATCAAACTATTGAGCAAAGGAACTTAGATCTATTCCTGCTTGTTGTAACAAATATTTTAACAAGTGATTCGGTTGCTTTAGCTCTCGGAAACGCACAAAGTGCTGTTGAAAAAGCCTACAATGTTTCTTTAGAAAGTAACACTGCACTATTAAAAGGCGTGGTTTCACGTAAAAAACAAGTTGTACCAGTTTTAACTGCACAATTTAATTAATATAGAGAAAAAGCTCCCTAGATAAACTACTAGGGAGTTTTTTCGAGTAGAAATTAAAGTGGTAAGTCTCTTTTTCTGAATACTAAAATGCTTACGATAAAAGCAATGAGGCCAACTGCAAATAAAATAATACAATTTTGCAGTAGATCTCCTTTTCCATTTACGACTTCAGCAGGTTTATATAATGTAAAGATAGTGAAATCGCGTAACCAATCGACTTTTTCGCTAATTTTCCCAATTATATCTAAACTATAGAAACCAAAAATGATCATCCCAGAAGTTCCCATCGCTTTCTTTTCATCATTTGATAAGGACGAGACCAAAAATGAAATTCCACCCAAGGCAACGAAAAGGGCAAAAGCTGCTAAGTTCAACTGGATAAATCGATCAGCATGAAAAGAGTTGGCATCTATGAAAATACGAACTCCAAGGATACCACAGGCAGTGGTAATAGCCGAAATGAGGAACAATCCAGTTAAAAAGACACTCGCTTGTGTGAAAGCCACCTTTCCTCTTGTCGTTGGGGTAGATAATAAATAGGCCATCGATCCTTGGTCTACTAATTTTGCCATTAATTGAGTAGGTATCATAACACAAAAGATAGAAACAATTAGAGTAAATAATAACCCATAAAATTCACCTGATATAAACGACTCGAAGCTTCCAAAACCATTTTGCAAATTGAATGCCTTTGTCATTCCAGCAGGCATTGCATTTAACATATCGTTTAACGGCTTAGCTGTTTTTTCCATACTAGGATAGATCCAAACCACTAGGAAGATATAAAAGGCAGCTCCAACCGCGTAATTCATAACTCCCTTCATATTTACTTTCATCATTTGTTTATAGAGTGAGAAATTCATTTTGAAGCCCCCGATCTATCATAGTAATTCATAAATACATCCTCTAAGTTTTGGGTAAATATTGCAATATTTCTTACATGGTATTTTGCTGTTTCTTCAATGAAAGAATCATAGTTTCCTTGAATAGCTACCCGTACACGATTCCCTTCATAGGAATCAATTTGTAGGCTGGAATTTAAGAATGTTTTAGCATCTTCTTTATTATTAAATGTTACCTCAAAAAGCTTCCGCTGCATGGATTGTAATTCGTGAATATCTTTCACAGCAATGACAATACCGTCTTTTATGATAGCAGCACGATCGCATGTTCTTTCAATTTCAGGGAAACTATGGGAGGACATTAAAAAGGTTTTTCCTTTTGCCTTTTCCTCAAGCACAATTTCAATAAACACTTTTTGCATTAATGGATCCAATCCAGATGTTGGTTCATCAAGGATAATAACCTCAGGATCATGCATAAAAGCTGCAACAATCCCAACCTTTTGTTTCATCCCTTTTGACATTTTTCGGATCGGTGTATTTATATCAAATTGTAAACGTTCGATTAACTCATTACGTTTCGACAGATCTCTTACACCTTGCAGTTCCGCCATAAAATCTAGAAACCCTTTTCCAGTCATGCCTTCTATAAATGCAATTTCTCCAGGCAGGTAACCGATATATTTCTGAACTTCTCCTTGCTTTTGCCATGTATCTAATCCATTTACTTTTACATACCCTTGATCAGGTTTCATAAATCCCATAATATGGCGAATTGTTGTTGATTTCCCTGCACCGTTTGGTCCCAGGAATCCAAATACTTCACCTTTTTTCACAGAAAAAGATACATCAAAGATTCCTTTTCCATTTGAAAACTTTTTCGTCAAATTTTGAACTGTTAGCATGCTAACACCTCCGAAATAAAATTATGAAATATTTTTAGATAATTATTTCATGAATTCATCTTACTTTCAGGTTATACTAATGTCAATATATTTATGAAATATTTTTATGCTATAATTTCATTAATATCAATTTTTATTTAGGATGATGAAAATGAACGGGTTTGAAAAAAGAGCCTTACAAATTAAGGAAAAGATTATGAACATCACATTAGAAATGCTTAAAACTTGGGATGCAAATAAGATTCGAATTGCCGATATCGCAAAAGCAGCCAAGGTCTCACAAGTAACTATTTATAATTATTTTGGAAGTAAAGAAGCTTTATTGCGTGAAGTGTATAAAAATTATATTAACAACTCATTTGCTGGATTTCTGGAATTTATGAATGGAGAACATACAGTTAAAGAAAAAATTGAATGGATTATTTTACAAGAAAGAGAATCGGTTAATAACTTAACACCCTATATGATTGCACTGGCTGAAGATCAAGAAATATCTCAATTTCTAGAAAAAGAGTACAATGAAAAAATTATTCCTGCCTTCCTTCAATTTATAGAGGAAGGCAAGAAAAGTGGGGAAATTTCAAGTAGTATCTCAACTCAAGGCGTCTTGATGTATATTAATATGAGTATGAAATATTATAAAGATTTCCTAGGTACAATAAGGGATAGTGGTAATTTAGAGCTAATAAATGAAATGCTTCACATCTTTCTTTACGGACTTTGCGGAAAGCCGTAAGCAATATCTAGAAAATGAATGATTTAATTCACTCCTACAAATGATAAGAGTTATACAGTAATTTGTAGGAGTGATGTTATGCGGAAGATCTTAGTACTTTTAATGGTCCTGTTTATTTTTTCTTTGAAACTTCCTATGCGTCAAATTTACGCAAGCCCCCTCACACCTCAGCAACCAATTCGTGGAATTTATTTAACTGCACCACATACAAATGGAACACAGTTTAATAAATTACTTTCAATAGTCAAAAATACAGAATTAAATGCAATGGTTATTGACATTAAAGATGATTATGGCAATCTTACATTTACTCCCCAAAAGAATTCAGCTTACTATACTGTTAGTCGGCCATACATATCTAATCCAAAGAGTCTCATTCAAACTTTAGAATCAAATCACATCTACCCGATTGCAAGAATCGTTGTTTTTAAAGACAGTGTTATATCCATCAGAAAGCCTAGTTGGTCATTTAAAACTTCTCGAGGTATTTGGCGGAATGGGCGTGGAGATGCGTTCACAAACCCATTTTTAAAAGAAGTTTGGGATTATAATATTGGAATGGCCGTTCTTGCGGCTAATATGGGTTTTAAAGAAATACAGTTTGATTATGTAAGGTTCCCTGAAAAATTCGAGTCAATTGAAGGAACTCTTGCTTATGATAAAGGTGTGCATTATGCGAATTTAAAAGGCAATCGAATTGCTGCCATAACAGAATTCGTCAAGTACGCCCACCAGAAACTAAAGCCTTATCATGTTAAAATGTCTGTGGATGTATTTGGCAATGCAACAGTAATTCCAGAAGCACCAGGAATCGGTCAAAATTTTTCTAAGATTGCTCAAAATGTTGATATTATTTCCGCTATGATCTACCCAAGTCACTGGACCAGCATGTTTGGCATCCGAAAACCAGATTTAGAACCCTTTCGCCTTGTCCAAGAGTATGCCAAGGTTGAAAATAAACGATTAAACAAATTAAGTAATCCTCCAATCTCCCGCCCATGGCTTCAGGATTTTACTGCAGCATGGCTAGGAAGAGGCAACTATAAAGCATACGGTAAACAAGAAATTGAAGATCAAATCCGCGCATTACATATACAAGGAATTAATGAATTTTTACTTTGGAATGGCAGCAACCACTATACACCAAACGTTGATTATACCCCTTTTTAAAGAAAACTCGCCGATTGGCGAGCCCCTTAGGGCGAAGACAGAGGCGTAGTTGCCCTTATGCGATTTAAGAGTTGTTTATTTATTATCGCTAGTTACTTACTTTATCGCGTTAAAAAAGTTAAACCTTCTTATATGCTAAAATACAAAAATTC
>JAUZPL010000151.1 GCA_030705955.1 Bacillota bacterium
GAAATGGCAATGAGAATGCTGCTACGCATCTATCTGCAACAAGACTCTTTTATGGTTGAAGAAGCCTCAAATGGAAAAGAGGCTTATGAAAAAATACTTGCCAATGAATATGATTTGATGATCCTCGATGTCATGATGCCGATCATGGATGGATGGGAAACAATTGAACGAGTAAGAAAAATATCTGACATTCCCATCATTATGTTGACGGCCAAAGGGACGGTACAGGACAAAGTGACAGGGATATCTACGGGGGCAGATGATTATCTTGTAAAGCCATTTGATGAGGCTGAGCTAATTGTTCGAGTGAAGGCGTTGTTAAGAAGGACACAAAAAGTGATTGAGAAAGATGAAGTGCTTAAATATAAAGGAATTATGGTAAATCAACCTGCAAGAATTGTATTATATCAGGATAACCAAATTAATTTGACGCAAACTGAATTTGACCTTCTTCAAGAATTAATTCAACACAAGGGAAAGGTTTTGTCGAGAGAACAACTGGTTGAAATGATCTGGGGAATTGATTTCATGGGAGATGATCGAACGATTGATTCTCACATAAAGAATTTAAGGGAAAAATTACATGCTTTTGGAATGGATAAATCACTTATAAAAACGGTTTGGGGAATAGGCTATAAAGTGGAATAGGGTGAGAAAATGAAACGGTTATCAATTGGAATTTTCCTGGCTTTTTTAATTTTCCATGGCATATCATTCCTTATATTCGTCTTTAGAATGATGTGGTTTCCGCCAAGTATGATGGGGATGATGATGGGAAGGCAAATGATGATACACCATATGCTATTTTGGTTTTATCAAACATTTTGGCTTTTCATTATGCTTGCAGGTATTATCTTGTTCATTTGGGTAATTAGAGAAAATATAAAAAAGAAAAAAGATTGAGTCCTGAGTGGAAGAGTCTCCATACTTTCTTCATGTTTGTCTTTTATATTAGATTTAGTAGAGGAATAACTTTAAAAAAGGAGTGATATCTTATGAAGAAAAATTTAGTAGCAGGGATATTTGCAGTCGGTTTAATTGTTGCTGGGGGAACTGGGTATTATATGGCTAGTGCAAAGGATCATTCAGCAAACCCAAGAGTGTTTATGCAACAGCAGGGCATGAATGCGAACTCAATGATACAAATGATGGATTCATCAAGTAACAAAGAAAAACAACAGGTTAAAGATAAAACTTTCGAACAAATGCTTCCATATATGAAGAAGATGCATCCAAAATTAAGTGAAGAGCAGCTAAAATCACTTTATGAAGATATGATGGGGGAAAATGGATCAACAGGCTGCCAAGGGATGATGGGGAATTTGAATGAAGATAATACGGCAAAATCAACAAGTACAGGATTATAAAAGCCAGGGTTCCCTGGCTTTTTGTTTATTTTAGGTTACATCCAATCTGATAATATTCCTCCATCATCCCTTTAGGGACCATACTCCCGCCAGTTCCCCAAATAATATGCGCTGCATTACTCATTTTATCTGTTAGATGGTTCTTCTGAATATAAGAAGTTCCATCTTTATTTAATTTAATAGGTCCGATCATCCCTGCCAGTGCAGAAGGTTCTAAATGTATTCCCTCTGTATCCACTAATCCCTTAAGCATTTTATATAACTGTTCATCACGAACTGTATAGCTTCCACTTAAAAACGGTTCAATGATTTTACCGACAACTCCTGATGGTCTTCCAACAGCAAGGACATCAGCGTCTGTTACGTTGTCTATGCCAAAATCCTGTACAGAAATTTTATCATGAAGTCCTGTCATTAAGCCAAGCAACATACATGGAGAGTGGGTTGGCTCTGCAAAGAAACAGTGAACATGATCTTTAAACAGTAATTTTAAACCAAAGGCCACTCCGCCAGGGCCACCGCCAACTCCGCATGGAAGGTAAACAAACAGCGGATGTTGCTCATCGACTTTTATGTCTAACATTTCTAGTTGATTTTTTAATCGAGAAGCTGCTACCGCATACCCTAAAAATAAATCGTGAGAGTTTTCGTCATCCACAAAATAACATTTCGGATCCTGGGCTGCCTGGGCTCTGCCTTCTTCAACGGCTTTACTATAATCAGCCTCATATTCAATCACTTTTACATTTTTACTGCGAAGCAAGTCCTTTTTCCACTTTTTTGCATCGGAGGACATATGGACAGTCACTTTAAATCCCAACTTTGCACTTATAATTCCAATACTTAATCCTAAATTTCCGGTTGAACCTACGGCAATGGAATATTGTGAAAAGAAAGCTCGGAATTGTTCACTATCCAAAATGGAATAATCATCTTGAATCTTTAATAATTGATGTTGCAGTGCTAAATCTTCAGCATGCTTGAGAATTTCATAAATTCCTCCTCTTGCTTTAATGGATCCGGAAATAGGAAGATGACTATCACATTTTAATAGTAATTCACCTGAAATTGGCTGCTGATAATTTTGTTCCAGGTATTGTTTCATGGCAGGTATTCTTACTAGAGGAGATTCAATGATGCCATTCATGTCTATTGTTTCTGGGAAAACACTTGCGATATATGGCGCGAAGCGCTTCAATCTTTCCTCCGCATCCCTGACATCATCTTCAGTTAGAGGAGCTTTATCGATTCCCGTTTGGAATTCCTCCAAATTCGGATTGGTCCAAAATACTTCTTCCGTCGATATAAGCTGATTTAGTAAAGGATATTTGTCTTTCAATGATGGTATATCTATGTTTTCAAGCGATCTCATTTGTCGAATCCTCCCACTTAGTTATAATACATTGTAAATCTTCTTTTAGTATATTTGATGTAAGCGTTTGTTTAAAGTCAATGTAATGACTAAATGTGCAAATTGCCCGGCCATAACTGGAAAATATTGTATTTATAAAATAAAAAAACAGAGAAGACAAATTGCGTCTTTTCTGTTTTTTTAAGTTGTTTATTCATTTTCTTCCATATTAAACCATAGTGGATCTTCATTATCAACCTCGCCATTATAGTTGATTAGGATTTCTTCTCCAGCTTTGATATCAGTATATGCATAGAAGTCGAATGTATGGTTATCGAAATTAATATCATAAGTGGCATTAGGAGTATAAGAATGATTAAATAACATCCCATATCCCAAAAGAATAGCAGTATGGTTTATACCGTATTCAAAAGCATAATCTGCTAGAAGTGTTTTCTCAATATGTTCATGCTGCTCATTAGGATAAGAAATAACGGGTGCTTCATGGATTAGTTCCCCTTTTGCGATATCCCGTTTTGCAAATACACCTCTATTGAACTCACCATTACTAAGTGTCGAAGTCTTTATTTCAATCATGTTGTCTCCTATCATTCATTCGTTTTTTTAGTTAGCTCTTTATTTACATAAGTCTGCCAGTTTAAAGGAGTAAAAGCAATAGTTTTTTCATTTACCCTAAGAGCTGCATAAAAAAGAATACTAAGGTATTACTTAAAAAGTTCATTTTCCATAATGATTACATTTTCATTGAATGAGGTTTTCCCCATTTCCTTCGTGTTTTGGACTAACCGAAAAACATTATCGCAGCATTGCTGGGCACCCTTCACCAAAAATGGTACACCAATGGAGTTAATCTTTAATCCTCTTGAGAAAAACCCCCCTATTGACATGGAAAGCGGTACGGTTGGTGAAGTATTGGAGAAAATAATTTTTTCATTAAATCGATGTTTTTCTTGAAGTAATAGGATTAACTCCCTCATTGCTGGTACTACCAATTTGTTCCTTTTTCGTCCAATTGTATAGACAGAGTCCCCATTTTCATCTTTTCCATGAAAAATAAGTTTTCCAAAATCATCATGGGTTAATTTATTGAAATACTTTACATTTAATATTTCTTCCTTCGTTAATTTCCGTTCAGATGGGGGTAATTGTTTTAAATGATAGGCTGCTGCCAAAGACGTGGTATGTGTTCCGCCATAATCATTGTAGATATAAATCATCATATCATCCCTTACAATTTTTTCTATGTATAATATATTATGGTCATTAATTTAACCGCTGATTCAATTTGGAAAGCATGCCTATTTTTCAACCCATTTGATCGATAAAAATTATGTAGACGTTTATCCATAGGGGACAAACGTTTGTTTTTTTTATATTGGTACAACCGCTTAGGGCAAGTGTTAATGGGGCACATATATATATAGTACAAATTCATATTAGAGACAAATAGAGGAGAAATAACAATTGCCTGGAGGAAAAATGCACTGAAAATTTTTCCGAAAGTGGGTTGAAAAGATTATGAATGCCATTACGATAATAACCATATTGGCCTTTATCTCTACTATGTTCTTTATCTTTTGGAGACCAAAAGGAATAAACGAGGCTATCCCATCTACGATTGGGGCTGTAGTGGTTATCCTGAGTGGAAATATTACCATGATAAATATACTTGATATCAGTTCAAAAGTAAGTGGTGCTGCAATTACGATAATCTCTACATTAGTCATGGCGATTGTTCTTGAAAGTTTCGGGTTTTTTTACTGGGTTACGGCCGCTCTAGCTAACTATTCAAGAGGATCTGGAATTCGCCTTTTTTGGCTAACAAATCTACTTTGTTTTTTAATGACTATATTTTTTAATAATGATGGAAGTATTCTTATCACTACGCCAATTCTAATCCTTCTTCTTAAAAATTTTCATTTGAAAAACCACCAAAAAATCCCCTATTTAATGAGTGGTGCCCTGATTGCCACTGCCTCCAGTGCACCAATCGGAGTAAGCAATATTGTCAATTTAATCGCATTAAAGATAATTGGCATGGATCTTTATTTGCAAACTACCATGATGTTTATCCCAGCTACAATGGGGCTGCTGTTTTTATCTGGAATGCTGTTTGTTATCTTTTATAAAGACATTCCAAAAAAGCTCCCTAATATTACTTTTTCATTTGATTTTAAAGACAAACCACCACATCCACTTCAAATTGAACCTTTAACTACAGAAAATAAAAAGAGAACGAATGTTATGAAATGGATCCTGATATTTGTTTTTGTCATTAGAATAAGTTTATTCATTGCTTCATATATAGGTATTCCAATTGAGATAGTTGCAGTTACAGGCTCATTAATTCTGCTAGCTTGGAGATGGTATTACTTAAAAATATCCCCAAAAGATATGTTTAGTAAAACACCATGGCATATATTCATGTTTGCTTTTACAATGTATATCCTTATATATGGGTTAAACAATATTGGATTAACAGATACGCTTGTAAAATATTTTGAGCCGATGATCAATGGGAGTCTATTTAAAGCAAGTCTATTTATGGGGGGGCTGTTAACACTTTTATCAAATATGTTTAATAACCACCCAGCTCTAATGATTGGTACGTTAGCCTTAACTAATATGGGATTAGATCCTATAACAGTAAAAACTGTATATCTTGCCAATATTATAGGGAGTGATATAGGTTCCCTTTTATTACCAATTGGGACGTTAGCCACTTTAATTTGGATGCATATTTTAAAACGTGAAAAAATTAAACTTAGTTGGTTTACCTATTTCAAGGCAACTGTAATCGTCATACCTCCAACTGTAATATTCACTTTATTGGCTTTATATGCTTGGATTGAAATTTTCTTTAATGGCCAAGCGAAATAAAATTCCACTACCAAAATGATTATCGGTAGTGGAATTTTTGGATTTTAAAAAGGGGTATAATCAACATTTGGTGTATAGCTGTTGCCGCCATTCCAAAGTAAAAATTCATTAATTCCTTGTGTGTGTAATGCGCGGATTTGATCTTCAATTTCTTTTTTGCCATATACTTTATAGTTTCCCTTTCCGAGGTATGCCGCGGTAAAATCCTGAAGCCACGGCCGGGAAATCGGAGCATTCACTAATTTTCTTAATCGGTTATTTTCTA
>JAUZPL010000152.1 GCA_030705955.1 Bacillota bacterium
CATAAATGGAATAAGGAAGAGTACACAACACATGGCGAAACCTATCATACTGCTTTCAGTGATTTTAAATTATCATATGACATTCCAAATGAATATACTATGGTCTCCACAAGTGAAAATGACCAATATCCTAGTAAAAACAAAGGTGCGTTCGAAGTTAAAAATGTAAAGGAAGTTTTTATTGCGATACTGAGAAAGCCAGATGTCGCTGAAAAAAAGGAAGGAAATATTAATATCAGAATATTCGGGAATGGTTATGATAAAAGTTTATATCATGATTTAATCGAGACTTCCTCAGATGCCCTTAACTACTTTCAAAAGAATATTGGTTCTTATCCATTTAAGCAATTAGACATAGTATTAAACCAGATGGGAATGGAATATCCAGGTATAGTAACGGCAGGATCTATACAAAATCAACTTCAAGTAAATCCAACTACTCTGAAATACATGGTTGTTCACGAAATCGCACATCAATGGTTTTATGCAGTAGTCAATAATGATCCTTATAATGAAGCATGGTTGGATGAAGGGTTTGCTGATTTTGCTGCAAAACTATATTATTTTTCTAAAAATAAACATAACAATCCTTTTAAATCAATACCAATAGAACAATTAAATCTTCTCGTAAATATGCCTCTAGATAAATATACATCCAATTCAAGTTCATACATTTATGGTAAATCAGAAGTTATGCTATGGAAATTGTTTGAAAAAAAAGGGGGTATAAAAGAGGCTGAAAATTTCTTAAAAAGTTATTATAATTTTTATAAATACAAAGAGGTAAACACACAAGAATTTGTTAGATTTATAAAGTATTATTTTAATTTAAAAAGTAACTCTGTATTTAAGGGATGGTTATTACTAAAAAACTCGTAAAAACTGCTTCTAACCTAATCAATCTTCAACTAATGAAAAAGAACCCAATTTCTCTATTTTAATATCGAGAAATTGGGTTCTTTAGTATTGAGATTTACAAAGCGTGTGAAATCCGCATTTTGTTGGTGGTACTCCTTAAAGAGCAAATTGCTGCCAATCTGGAAATGATAATGATATAGGAATACGACCGAGATACGAGTAAAAAGGGGTCATACCTACTTCAGTCCCTAATCGAGTTACTGAAAATGGAAGGCCTACAGGAAAGAATCCTGTTGCCAATATAGAAAGATCTTATGAACGTCAAACAGAAGTTCTTGAAACAGTTATTCGAACGATCTTTAATATTAATGGGGCTTTGGAAAAAGCCCCATTAATATTAACCTACTAAAGTGTTATTCAACAATCAGTGGCACTTTAATGGGATAAGGTATGATTATTTGTTCTCTTCCGACAGCTTTCTATATAAGGAAGCCCTAGATACATTTGTAATTTCACAAATTTGATTTACAGTCATACCTCCTTCTTTATATAGCTTTACTGCATAATTCATTCCTGCATGATTTTTATGGTATTTCTTTAACCGTCCTTTAAATTTTCCCTCTTTCTTAGCCAGTTCAATCCCTTCACGTTGACGCATACGGATTAGATCTCGTTCTAATTGATTTACACCAGCCATTACCGTAATTTAGAATTGACTGTATGGATTATCTTCAGATAAATCTAGCCATGAATCCTTAATTGATTTTAAGCTTGCCTTCTTACTTCGTATTAAATCAATCAATTCAAATAAATCCTGCGTGCTTCGAGTTATCCGGGTTAAGTCTGTAACATAAATAATGTCACCTTCCTTTAAATTCTCTAACATTTTTTGAAGTTGCTCACGATCCCTTGTTGCTCCAGAAACTTTTTCTTCAAAAATAATATCCATTCCGATTTCGTTCAATTGCTTAAATTGTCTTGAAGGATTTTGGCTAGTTGAACTCACACGTATATAACCGATTTTTTGCAAAATACCACCTCATTTTTGAGACAAGTCTTATGAGACGCTTTTAACCATGATTTTATCAGTCTATTACACATGTATCAATTGAGTACACTCTATTGATATATAATTAAACTAATTAACTGAATAATTGCAGAAATGGGATGATACTGTATGAAAATTGCAAGAGGTAGAGAATTGCTTACATCGGAACAGCGACTGGCTCTTATGCAAATCCCTGAAGATGAATGGATATTGGGGACTTACTTTACTTTATCCAAACGGGATTTAGAAGTAGTTAATAAGCGAAGGAGAGAAGAGAATCGTTTAGGGTTTGCCGTTCAATTAGCTGTTCTTCGGTATCCCGGTTGGCCGTACACTCATATCAAAAGCATCCCAGATTCAGTCATACAATATATATCAAACCAAATCGGTGCCAGTTCATCTTCACTTAGTCTTTATCCACAAAGAGAAAATACACTTTGGGATCATTTGAAAGAAATTCGAAGTGAATACGACTTTGTAGCTTTTACCCTAAGAGAATATCGAATGACATTTAAGCACCTTCATCAAATAGCCTTGGAAAATGGTGATGCTATTCATCTTCTACATGAATGCATAGATTATCTAAGAAAAAACAAAATCATCCTACCTGCTATCACTACACTTGAGAGAATGGTGTGGGAGGCAAGGGCAATGGCTGAAAAGAAGCTATTTAATACGGTTAGTCAATCTCTAACAAATAACCAAAAAGAAAAGCTTGAAGAGATCATTACCGCGCAGCATCCAACCGAATCCAATAAAACGCTATTGGGTTGGTTAAAGGAATCACCGGGTCATCCTTCACCCGAAACTTTTCTAAAAGTAATAGAACGACTCGAATACATACGAGGAATGGAATTAGAAACGGTACAAATTAGTCATTTGCATCGCAATCGGCTGTTACAACTATCTCGCTTAGGCTCAAGATATGAGCCTTATGCATTCCGTGACTTTCAAGAAAATAAACGATATTCGATATTAACGGTCTATTTATTACATCTTACTCAGGAGTTAACAGATAAAGCTTTTGAAATCCATGATAGACAAATACTCAGTCTGTTATCAAAAGGACGTAAGGCCCAAGAAGAAATTCAGAAACAAAACGGTAAAAAGCTGAATGAGAAGGTTATCCACTTTACGAACATCGGACAAGCTTTAATCAAAGCAAAAAAAGAAATGTTAGACGTTTTTGAGGTTTTAGAATCCGTTATTGAATGGAATTCTTTTGTTTCTTCGGTGGAAGAGGCTCAGGAGCTTGCACGTCCTGCTGACTATGATTATTTAGACTTACTGCAAAAACGATTTTATTCACTTAGAAAATACACGCCAACGCTATTAAGGGTACTGGAATTTCATTCTATAAAGGCAAATGAGCCACTTTTACAAGCTGTAGAGATTGTCCGAGGAATGAACGAATCTGGGAAGCGAAAAGTACCCGATGACTCACCTGTGGATTTTATTTCAAAACGTTGGAAAAAGCATTTATACGAGGATGATGGTACAACAATCAATCGTCATTACTATGAGATGGCTGTTTTAACAGAACTTCGGGAGCATGTTCGGGCAGGCGATGTTTCCATTGTTGATAGCCGACAATATAGAGATTTTGAGGAATATTTGTTTTCGGAAGATACATGGAATCAAACGAAGGAGAATACGAGGTTATCAGTTAGTTTATCATTCGAAGACTATATGACAGAGAGAACCAATAGCCTTAATGAAAGGTTAAAATGGTTATCAGCCAATTCCAACAAGTTAGACGGAGTTTCCCTTGAAAAAGGAAAGCTGTCACTTGCACGCTTAGAAAAAGATGTTCCAGAAGAAGCAAAAAAATTTAGTGCAAGCCTATATCAGATGCTACCAAGAATAAAATTAACCGATTTACTCATGGATGTTGCTCATATAACAGGATTTCTTGAGCAATTTACTCATGCTTCTAATAATCGAAAACCTGATAAAGAAGAATCGATTATTATTTTGGCTGCTCTTTTAGGAATGGGAATGAATATTGGTTTAAGCAAGATGGCTGAAGCAACACCCGGACTTACATATAAACAATTAGCCAATGTATCTCAATGGCGCATGTATGAAGATGCATTGAATAAAGCCCAAGCTATATTAGTAAATTTTCATCACAAATTGCAATTGTCTTCCTATTGGGGAGACGGTACAACATCCTCGTCTGATGGTATGAGAATGCAGATAGGTGTTTCATCACTACATGCAGATGCAAACCCACATTATGGAACTGGAAAAGGAGCCACCATCTATCGTTTTACAAGCGATCAATTTTCTTCTTACTACACAAAGATTATTCATACAAATTCAAGGGATGCGATTCATGTTTTGGATGGTTTGTTGCACCATGAAACGGATCTAAACATAGTAGAGCATTATACAGACACAGCCGGTTACACAGACCAAATATTCGGATTGACCCACTTATTAGGGTTTAAATTTGCTCCAAGAATAAGAGATTTATCGGATACAAAATTATTTACAATAAATAAAGCAAATGAGTATCCCAAACTAGAAGATATTTTACGTGGACAAATAAATACAAAGGTCATTGAGGCAAATTATGAGGATGTTTTACGATTAGCTCATTCAATAAGAGAAGGAACAGTCTCAGCATCCCTTATTATGGGGAAATTAGGTTCTTATTCAAGACAAAATAGCTTAGCTACTGCCTTACGCGAAATGGGACGAATTGAAAAAACGATCTTTATTCTTAATTACATTTCAGATGAATCTCTAAGAAGAAAAATACAAAGAGGATTGAATAAAGGAGAAGCTATGAATGGACTTGCAAGAGCTATTTTCTTCGGAAAACAAGGAGAGATTAGAGAACGAACCATACAGCATCAGCTACAAAGAGCCAGTGCTTTAAATATAATTATCAATGCTATCAGTATCTGGAATACTCTACATCTAACAAAAGCAGTTGAATATCAAAAACGGGCAGGTAGTTTTAATGAAGACTTATTGCACCATATATCACCTTTAGGGTGGGAACATATTAATTTACTAGGAGAATACCACTTTAATTCGGATAAAGTGGTATCCCTAGATTCTTTAAGACCACTAAAACTTTCTTAACGTTGTTAAAAACGGGGGAATCGTCATGAAAATGAGCTTAGCGTTGTAAATCCGCATTTCCTGACGCTACCCCTAATAGCAAATAAAACACCCAGGCTAATTTTGGTCTGGGTGTTCTTTCTTTAAATTGACAAATAATTGATAAAATTGCCTTTATATTAACTGGTATAGTAGAAGGGAATATAATTATTTTTATTTAAATACGTTATTATTGATGAAAAGAGGGTGATTACGGCCACGGGATTTTACCACCCTTGCCATCTTTTGTACCACTCTTTGACAAAGAATTTACCGGGTCGCGCCAACTACTTACCAATAAAAAACTCCTATCATTACTATTAGGGGTCCTACCGACAAAACGCTGATATGTTAATACATTTTTTGGATGTGAAAACTCTAACCTTTCTATTTGGAATAGAAAGATTAGAGTTTTTTTGTTTAGTGCAGCCGATTTAGGAAAATAGTATTCAGTAATATTAACTGCTGTAACAGCGTTGGCATCTTAACAGAAAACCAAGAAAGACAATTATGTGATGACAAAACTAGTAGATAGTAGAATAACTACTCCTACAACGAGTAATGAATGAATTAGTCACATGTTTAAATTCCAATAAGTACCTGTTGTTTAACATCCTTTCTCAAAATATTATTAAATTGTCTGCATTGACAGCATCTAGAAATATTTACATCGAGAGGAAGGTATGAATGGTCAATTTTAAAAAAGGGTTATCTGTTATAAAATGGTACCTGTAGGTAGGACACTCGAAAAAAAGAGTGTTCAACCTGCAGGTATTTTTTATATACTTGAATTTCAGAATATGGGGATTAGGGGACAACATGAGTAAAATAACATTTTCAACTACAGAGATAAATACAC
>JAUZPL010000153.1 GCA_030705955.1 Bacillota bacterium
AAGAAAAAGGCTCAATCGCCACAACTCAAAGGAGAAAAGAGAGTGAGTTGAGGAGAAAAAGGCTCAATCGCCACAACTCAAAAGAGAAAAGAGAGTGAGTTGAGGAGAAAAAGGCTCAATCGCCACAACTCAAAGGAGAAAAGAGAGTGAGTTGAGGAGAAAAAGGCTCAATCGCCACAACTCAAAGGAGAAAAGAAAGTGAGTTGGGGATATATCCTCTATATTGCCATGATTAGGTATTTATCGACCTTTTAAAAAATTGTCTGTCATTAATTATATTGACGATTATAATGATAAGGTGCATTACATTGTGTAAGCCAGGGGCTTTGAGTGTGTTTAGATTTTATTTTTTCTATAATGTTAGTAATTGTCAAAAAATCACATAAAGCAGAAAAATGGCGTGTCAACCTGTTATTGGTTTACACGCCATTTTCATTGTCATTCTATCTATCACACAATTATATTGTAATAGATTTCAAAGCATAGGAAGCTAGCTGTACTCGATTTTCGAGTTTTAATTTTTCTAATAGGTTTTTTACATGATTCTTCACGGTATTTTCAGAAATAAATAGTTGCTCTGCAATTTGTTTGTTCGTGAGTCCTTTTGAAATGAGAAGGAGGATTTCCTTTTCCCTCGGTGTTAAGGAACTAATCGTGGGTGTATTCTGAATATCTCTTTCCCTAAATTGATAAAGAAGCTTGCTTGCTAAGTCTTTTGCAGCTGTATTGGTTCCTTCTACAATCGAACGAAGATATTGCAACCAATCATCCGGATCCATATTTTTAAGTAAATATCCTTGTGCTCCATATTGGATTGCGGTGAATAAATCTTCCACATGATCGGAGACGCTTAAAATAATAACCTTTATAAAAGGATATTTTTCTTTGATTACTTTCATTGCTTCTAAGCCATTTATGATGGGCATTTCAATATCAAGTAAAACAATATCTGGAAGTAGTTCATCACAAAGCTCAATTGCTTCTTTTCCGTTTGTTGCTTGGCCAACAATCATAAAAGAGGGCTCATCCTCAAGCATTTCCATAATAGCTTGGCGGGCATGTGGATGATCGTCCGCGATTAAAATTCGATAAACGTCCATTAGTGTCCTTTGCCTCCATTTATTTTTATTTTAGTTCCACATTCTTTTTCAGTGTAAATATCAATGGTAGCTCCTATTTTTTGGACTCTCTCTTTTAACATAATAAGCCCGTATTTATTTTGAGGAAAATCATCTGATGAAATCCCTTTGCCATTGTCTTCAATCATTAGCTCCCATTTCGAAGGAGAAGTATGGAAATGAAGAGTTGCACATTTTGCTTCCGAATGCTTTCTTATATTCGTAAATGCTTCTTGTATGATACTAAAGAGCTGAACTTCTTCTGTTGGGGTAAAATAACCTTCATTTATATCAATAGTAATGTCTAGGTCAATTCCAGAAACAGTATTCCAATCCTCCAGCCAACTTTCAATTCTTGAAGATAAAGACACAGGTTTTAATGGACTTGTTCGTAAATTATATATTGCTTGTCTTAGGTTAGAATCAATGGAATTTACTAACCCTTGCGCTTCATTTATTTTTCCTTTTTTTAAATTGACCTTTAATAAAAATAATGTTTGGGCAATATTATCATGTAGCTCTTTTGCTAACCGCTCTCGTTCTTCATAAATGGCTCGCAATTCTCCCTCTGAAGAGATTCGGCGATTTTTCTCCTCTATTGTTTTAAACATCCAATTGGAAAAAACAATGGAAACGATAAATACTAAAATAGTAATTAAATAATTTCCTGTTGTCATTGAAATATCTTGAAGAAATAATCCGCTATGCCGAAGAAATTCCAACCCGCCAATTAAGATTGTTGGGATTAAAATCGTAATTATTTTTAAATAACGATAGGACATTTTAAACATTCTCCTTATGAATATTACATTAATAGTATCATGAACTGTGAATTTATGAAAAATAGGGTGTTTTCTTCATGTTGTTGAAAATTTGTCACATTTTCTATTTGAACTAGCCCTTGTGGGTCATATAAAAAAGTGCTTTTTCTAAGTAAATTAATATTATCAAGGTATTTATAGGGGGAATTTCGCGGAGCTTTGCTAATAGAATTTCCAATTTAATCAAACAATAGAAGAAGGTTATGATTGTTCGTACTAGGGAGGAAGTGACATCTTGAAAAAAAGGACGAGTTTGAGCATACTAATTTTAGTCTTTTGTCTTATGCTATTTTCCTTTCCTTCTTTTATTTCTGCTCATGCATATATTGTCAAATCGAGCCCAAATAGTAACGAGACTTTAAAGCAATCTCCAGCAAAGGCATCAATTCAATTTGATGAAACGATACAAGCTGTTAATAATTCCATTCAAGTATATGACACAAATGGAAACAGGGTAGATCAGAAAAATGGACGGATCGACCCAAAGAATTCATCCATCCTTGAATGTGGGTTAAATAGAAGTCTTCCTAATGGGACTTATCGAATACAATGGAAGGTCGTATCCAGTGATGGTCATCCTGTTCAAGGGGTTATTCCATTTCAAATTGGCCCAGGAAAGACTCAAAATGAGCCTTTAACAATTCAAAAGACAAAGGGGTACACCCCTCATTTGGATTTAATTGTCATTCGATGGATTCAATATTTTAGTAATGCTATATATGTTGGAATGTTGTTTTTTTTCCTTTTCGTTATACCAAATGAATTAGTATATAATCCATTTGTGAAAAAAACTATTTCAAATTTAATAAGGATCTCTTTCCTATTATTGCTTTTGAGTATTCTTTTCAGTTTACCATTAATGGCAACTATCGAATTAACCACTTCGTGGAGCAGTGTGTTTAATATCCAAACATTAAAGGAAATGATAACAAACACAGCTTTTGGAAGCATATGGGTCATACAAGTGTATGGTTTGATCCTACTTGCCATTTTTACCTACCTGATACATGCTAAAAGGTTCAGTAAGAATCTTATAGTTTGGATCTCTTTTATCATTGGAATAGCATTGTTATTAACAAAGGCTTTTACAAGCCATGCAGCTTCTTCAACAAATCGCGCCCTAATGATAAGTCTGGATTTCCTTCATTTAGTTTCAGCTTCGATTTGGATTGGAAGCTTAGTAGCTCTTGCAGTTTTCATTCCATTGAGCAGAAAAATGGATACAAAAAATCAATACATGGACATGATAAGACGATTTTCCAAATGGGGAATCATGATCATATTAGTATTATCGGCAACTGGGATATTCGAAAGCTTTTCGTACATACCTAACCTTCGTTCTCTTGTCTTTACCGATTATGGAAGAGTATTGACTGGAAAGGCCATACTCCTTTGTATCATGGTAATTTTTGCGGCAATGAATTTTTTTAAGGGAAGACGCAACAATGAAAAAAACTTATCTTCTTCTTTGTGGGGAGAATTAATAACCGGAATGATTGTGTTAATCCTTTCGGTGCTATTAACGAATTTACCAACTGCCATGTCATCTCCAGGTCCGGTAAATATAATTAAATCTGTTGAACATGGAAGAAGCATTTCATTACACGTAACCCCAAATACCATTGGTGAAAACACCTTTGAGGTTTACTTAAAGGACAAGAATGGAAAAGCATTGAGCAATATTCAACAAGTTACACTCACTTTTAAATCTCTTGAAATGGATATGGGGGAAGATACGATTACATTATCCGAAGTCAAGGAAGGATACTATCTAGCAAAAGGAATGGATTTTAATATGTCAGGACACTGGAATGTACACGTACATGCCCTGACAAAGGATTTAAATACCATTGATACGGATATACCATGCATTGTGGGAAGTCAATGAAGAAAAAGGAGATAAAAAAATGAAACAAATTATGAAAAAAATCTATAAAGTCTTTTTACCAACTGTGTTAGGGTTATTTTTATTTTCAACAGTAGCAAGTGCTCATGTCGAGGTGACACCGAAAACATCTACAACTGGGGATGAGGAAGTATATACGGTAAGGGTTCCTTCGGAAAAAGATGTTCCGACTACAAAGATCACTATAAAAATACCTGCTGGATTAGATTTTGATTCAGTTGAACCACTTGCAGGATGGAACTTTACAACACAAAAAGGTTCAGATGGAAAAGTAAAGTCCATAACATTCGAGGCTACTGGACAGGGAATTTTACCTGAACAATTTCAACGTTTTGTATTTATTGCTGTAAACCCAAATAAACCTACAAAAGCAGAGTGGGACGCGTATCAATATTATAAAGATGGAAGCATAGTGGAATGGACTGGTGACGAAGGTTCAGATTCTCCACATTCCATCACAAATATTGTCTCAGAATCCAAAGCTGATCAAGCCAACATTCTACCAGCTAAAACGGAGGTAGCCAAAACGGCCACCACCATTACAAATACGCTTCCAGTCATCCTATCCGTGGTAGCTGTTTTATTATCATTAGTTGCGTGTGTTTTATCCCTAAGGAAAAGATAAAGGTAATGAACCAAATGGCCCTAGTTTAGATGACTTAGGGCTTTCTTTATTTATACATCGATCATAGATTGTAATATGAATCACAGAAAAAACTTGTAAATACATTAAAATAGATTAGTACCAGTATATTCTTACTAGAGATGGGTGAGTGGATTGAAAAAATTAACGATTATGGTAGTGGCTATTATTTTTGTCATTTTAGCAGGATGTCAATCAAATAAACTAAAGGTTGAGGTTTCAACACCGAAAACTTTTACACCAGGAAAAGCCTATTCTATACAGATAAAAGTAGTTGACGATAAGGGAGAACCTGTTAAAGGGGCTAAAATCAAGGCTACTTTGAATATGAAGGATATGGACCATGGAACAATGCCATTATCTGTTTCTCAAATGGGTAATGGGAAATATATTGGATTATCCAATTTAGCAATGGATGGGAAATGGATAATAGATATCGATGTAGACCATAATGGAGAAAAATCCACAGTAGAAAAGGAATTTTCCGTAAAAGCAGCCTCTATGGTAAACGCACATAAAGTGACCAATCATGTTGAATTACCTGATTTTACTCTCATTGATGAAAATGGTAAACCTGTTACTAAAAAAGACCTTTTAGGAAAAAAGGTTGCATTAACGTTTACATATGTAAACTGCACAGATCCAAATGCATGCCCAGTTTTATTAGCAAATTTCAGCAAACTACAACAAGATTTAAAATCAAAAAATATAAATACAGATCATATTGAATTAATTTCAGTTTCCGTTGACCCAGAGCGGGATACACCGGAAGTATTAAAGAAGCATGCTCAAGAAATGGGGATGGACCTATCCTATTTGAAAATGCTTACGGGTAAACCTACTGAAATCAAAAAATTAGCAGACTCTTTAGGAGAAAAATATGTAAAAGAAGGGTCGAGTATAGGACACGATAACAAAACCTTTATTTTTGATTCAAATGGTACCCTAACACATGAATTTATAGGAAGCTATATTAATCAAGTAGAACTGTTTCAGGTCATGACAGCAAAATAAACGTTATTTTTTGATTGCATTACAATTTATGGCGGTAACTTAGTTTTGTTAAAGTAATATTTGTGTATTTAACTATCAAAATAAACAAAAGGAGTATCCAATTAAAGTGGCACCCATGTCAAGGACACTATAAAAAAAGAGATTAAGCAGCTAAAAGATGATTCCTATATTGATTAGGGGTCATCTTTTTTAAATTCCACTGATAGCGGTAATTGTTATAGTAAACCATGTAATGATTAA
>JAUZPL010000154.1 GCA_030705955.1 Bacillota bacterium
TAATGATTCATTTAGTTCTTTTGTTTTATAATAAATATCTTGATAGATCATAAAAAGACTTTGGTACTCTTTAACGTTTTGTTCTTTTGGATAAAAAATCTTAGATTCTCTGATACATTTTTCCGCACATTCTTCCAATGACTTAAACCAGTTGCAACCAAAAGCAGCTAACATTGCTGCACCCATGGCAGGGCCCTGCTCAGTATCTAGTTTAATAACCTTGGCATTAAATATATCTGCTTGCATTTGTAGCCAAGATTCATTTTTAGCTCCACCTCCAATAGACACCACCGTATCAACTTCGATTCCTTCTTCTCTAAAAATGTTAACAGATTCTTGAAGAGAAAAAGTAATCCCCTCCATTACGGATCTTACAAAATGCTCTCTTTTGTGTGAGGCATCCATTCCTATAAAGCTAGCACGGATCAGAGAATCTGGATGCGGTGTTCTTTCACCTACTAAATAGGGAGTGAATAATAGGCCATTCGCGCCAATTGGTACATTTCCGACATCCTCTAGCATCTCTTCGAATGTTTCATTTTTACAGAAGGTTTCCTTAAACCAGGTTAAGCTATAGCCTGCAGCAAGGGTAACACCCATTGAATAATATGAATTTTCTTTTCCATGATTAAAGAAGTGGACTTTCCCTTTAAAATCCTTCTTTTTATCTTCCTCAAAAGAAAGAATGACGCCAGATGTTCCAACACTGCATAAAGTTTTACCAGATGAGAGAATACCTGCACCAATGGCACCACATGCATTGTCAGCGCCTCCGGCAAATACTTTTGTCTTTTCTGACAGCCCTGTTGCTTCTGCAACAAATGGCAGCAAAGTTCCCACACAATCATGAGATTCTACTAGTGGTGGACACATTCCCTCTGGTATTCCGAATACTGAACATACTTCTTTACTCCATTTTTTTTCAGGCAGATTTAGTAGTAATGTTCCTGCAGCATCTGAATATTCACTATTTATTGCCCCTGTCATTCTAAATCTCACATAATCCTTCGGTAACATAAAGATAGCTGTTTTTTCAAAAATTTCAGGTTCGTGCTCCTGTACCCATAAAATTTTTGGTAAAGTAAATCCTTCTAAAACCCGATTCTTGGAAATATTCAAGAGTTGTTCTCCAAACTCTTCCGTAATTTTCTTACATTGAGGAGTTGTTCTCGTATCATTCCAAAGAATAGCATTTCGTAAAACTTCCTTGTTTTTATCTAATAAGACCAGACCATGCATTTGTCCTGAATAACTGATTCCTTCAATTTCTTCTGGTTGAATAGTAGATTTTGAGGTAAGTTCAGCCAAAGCAGAAATAGTTTGTTCAATCCAATCCTCTGGTTGTTGTTCACTGTATCCAGTTTTTTCTTGAATAAGAGGATAACTTTTAGATGCCTCAGCACAGACTTCTCCTCTATCATTCATCAATATTGTCTTAACTGCGCTTGTTCCTAAATCAATCCCAATAACATATTTCAACTTATTCACCCTTTTTTTTATAAAAATATGCTGGAAACAAAATTTTCCCAGCATACCTTTATGAATCAATAAATTTGGCTAAAGCATTATTTTGAAATTGTTTCTAGCAAATATTGGTTAACTAATGCTTTTAATCGTTCTTGTCTTCCTGAGTAATTTTTAATCTCAGTTAAACCTAATGCATATGCTTCAAGTTCTTTGAAATTAGTTTTTCCTTCTACGATATCTAATCCAATGCCTTGTGTGTAACTGCTATAACGTTCAGTAATAAAATCATCTAGTACTTTATCTTCAATTAACTTGTTTGCCACTTTAAGACCAATTGCAAAGCTGTCCATTCCAGCAATATGTGCATGGAATAAATCTTCAGGCTCGAATGATCCTCTTCTTACTTTTGCATCGAAATTAAGTCCGCCTTTACCTAGACCGCCATTTTTAAGAATTTCATACATTGCTAAAGTAGTAGAATATAGGTCAGTTGGGAATTCATCAGTATCCCAGCCTAGTAATACGTCTCCCTGATTTGCATCAACAGATCCTAACATACCGTTAATACGAGCAACACGAAGCTCATGCTCAAAAGTGTGACCTGCGAGCGTCGCATGGTTTGCTTCAATATTAAACTTAAAGTATTTTGTTAAATCATATTTTTGAAGGAAAGCGAGTCCTGTTGCTACGTCAAAATCATATTGGTGTTTTGTTGGCTCTTTTGGTTTTGGTTCAATCAAGAATGGAACATTAAGCCCAATTTCATTTGCATAATCGACTGCCATATGGAAGAAGCGTGCCAAATTGTCTTGCTCAAGCTTCATATCTGTATTTAGAAGAGTTTCGTAACCTTCACGACCACCCCAGAATACATAGTTTTCTGCACCAAGTTCTTTTGCTACCTCTAAGCCTTTTTTCACTTTTGCTGCAGAGTGAGCAAAAACATCAGCATTACAAGATGTAGCAGCACCATGAACATAGCGGGGATTCGTAAACATATTTGCTGTATTCCAAAGTAATTTGGTTTTACTTGTCTTCATGTAATCTTTAATCATACCTACAATGGTATCGATGTTATTATAAGTTTCTTTTAATGTGCTTCCTTCTGGTGCAATGTCCGCATCATGGAAACAGAAGAATGGTACATTTAATTTATTAAATAATTCAAATGCTGCTTCAACACGAGCTTTTGCCAAATCCATTCCTTTGTAACCATCCCAAGGACGTACCATTGTGCCAACTCCAAATGGATCAGAGCCATCTGCTGTAAAAGTATGCCAGTACGCAACGGAAAAACGCAATATTTCTTCCATTGTCTGTCCATTTATTACCTCTTCCGGGTTATAATACTTAAAAGATAGAGGATTCTTAGATGATGGACCTTCATAATTAATGCGATTTACATTTTCAAAAAAAGTCATGAAATAACCTCCTGGTTTTATGTTTTTGGCACCGCTTACATTTATGGTATTATGCGTTAATTGGTACCCAACTAAGTTTTCTTTAACATATTTAACTACAACCTTATTGTATCATTTAAAACTTGGTTTGTCTAACGAATAAACAAAGTATATAATAATATTAATGACATATTTTTAAGGAGATCGGAATTATGGGTGTTACCTGGAATCAGCAATTAGTCAAAAAGGAAAATAAAACCCTGGTTTTAAAGCTAATAAAGAATCACTCCCCCATTTCAAGGGCAGATACAGCACAAAAGTTAGGTTTAAATAAAGGAACTGTTTCATCATTAGTAGCAGAACTTCTCGATGAACAGTTAATAACGGAATCAGGACCAGGGGAATCAAGTGGAGGCCGACGTCCAGTTATGCTCCTATTCAATCAAAATGCAGGATACACAATTGGGGTAGACCTAGGAGTCAATTATATTCTAGCTGTTCTAACGGATCTTCAAGGAAATATTATTTGTCAAAAAAACGAGAAAAATGAATCACATTCTTTTGAAGACACTTTTAAACTACTTAAAACCATTATCTCTTCACTAATAAAAAAAGCTCCAACGTCACCATATGGGGTGGTAGGTATCGGAATCGGAGCACCCGGAATTATAAATATGAATGGAGATGTTGTTCTAGCTCCTAATCTCCAATGGAGAAATCTGTCATTAAAACAAAAGTTGGAAGATTGTTTTAATATACCTGTTATTGTTGAAAATGAGGCAAATGCTGGGGCATATGGTGAAAACAAGTTCGGAATCGGGCAAAATCTAGTCAATCTTATTTATGTAAGTTCCGGTATTGGGATAGGAGCAGGAATTATTCTTAATGGAGATTTATATAAAGGAATAAATGGATACTCCGGTGAATTTGGCCACATGACCATTGATTTTAATGGTATTGAATGCAGCTGTGGAAATAAAGGTTGCTGGGAGCTCTATGCTTCAGAACAATCTTTACTTAATTTGGCTCAAAAATTAGACTTAGGAGATAAGGGTAATCTAACGCTTGATGATCTAATCACGCTGGCCGAAGAAGGAAATACTTCTGTAATTGAATTATTTAATATTATAGGGCATAACTTGGGTGTAGGGATTATCAATATTATTCATGCCTTTAATCCGCAAAAAATTATTGTCGGAAACCGGCTGGTTCATGCAAGACAGTGGATGGAAGACAGTATTCTAAAGGTAATTAAACAGCATACATTAACATTTCATCAAAGTGATGTTGAAATTAGCTTTTCTGATTTATCAATTCCTGTTACTGCGTTGGGTGTTGCAGCCTTTTCAATTGAAAATTTCATTGATGCCAAGCTACAGGAATAAGAAATCAAGCTTATAAAAGTCTAACCCAATGGGCTAGACTTTTTTACTTAATAAAAAACATGGTTTCTACTTTTGCTTATAGATTGGTAGCAGGCATCAATTGCTGCCATATTACTTAGAGTGTTTTCTAAAGAATTGAATGGTGCCTGATCTTCTAGAATGGCTCGGGAAAAGTGCTCCACTTCAAGTGCATAAATATCCCCAAACAATCTTTCCATTCTTTCTTCATGCTCTTTCTGAATAATAATAAGACCTTCTCCGCCATGAACATCCGGTCGAAAGGCCCGTGGAACAAGAATTCTCCCCTTCGTCCCAACAATTTCATATTCTTGTCTAAAAGACATCTCCATACTGCAATCAAAAATAGCTGTTACTCCATTTTCTAGTTTAATGTTTCCTATAGCTGACATATCAACACCGGTGGCTGCATCTAATTGGCTGCTTACTTCGACTTTTTTGATGTCTGACTCTAATACGTTTCTTATGGCATGCAAGCAATAACAACCAATATCATAAATACTTCCACCGCCTTTATTTTTATCAGTTCGTATATTCCCCTGTTGATCAAGATAGAAAGAAAAAGCTACACGCATAAATTTAACTTCGCCTATTTCTCCAGATGCAATAATGTCTCTTACACGTTGATGCTGCGGATGGAATTGATACATAAAGCCTTCCATAAATTTGACGTTATTTTTTTGAACAGCATCTACTATTTCAGCGGTTTCTTGGGCATTTAAAGCAGCCGGTTTTTCACAGAGAACATGCTTTCCATGCTCCATTGCTTTAATTGCCCATTTTTTATGTAAATGATTAGGAAGTGGTATATAAATTGCATCTAATTCTGAGTCTTTAAGCATTTCATCATAGCTATCATATGCTTTTGGGATGTCGAAACTACGTGCCACTTCACTTGCTTTCCCACTTAGACTTGAAATAGCTAATACTTTTGCGTTTTTAACTCGATTAAAAGCTGGAATAAGCTGGGTACGCGCAATATCTGCCGTACTTAAAATTCCCCAACGAACGATTGTCAATTGAACCACTCCTTAGATATTAAATAGTATTATTTTTAAAAAATATGACTCCAAGCATATTTGAGCAGAAATCAACATGCAAGTTTAACCAAAAATCAGTTTTTTTACTTTAATTTCATACAAAGTATAACATTTAAATCTTAGTTTATGTGTCAAACAAACAAAGATATGACTATATACAATATTGATAATAAGTAGTGAGAAATTCATATTATTTTTTCATACTCTTACCATATTTTTTGATATTCCCCATTCCCTACTTATACTTAGCCCTGCTCTCAATTTAACGTTCCTCAAATCATCCCTTCATAAAAAAGACGCTTCGATAATTGAATGAAACTATAAATTCTATTCCAGATTGGTACTTCTATTTTTCATGATA
>JAUZPL010000155.1 GCA_030705955.1 Bacillota bacterium
CGCATTTCAACCAAGCCCATTGCTCTTAAAGAAGTCAAAGCTTCCCTTATAGCAGAACGCCCTACCTGAAAGTTTTCAGCGAGTTGCTGAACTGAGTCCAACTTTTGTCCTGGCTTAAGCTCTCCAGTTCGGATCATTTCATAAATGACTTCAGCCACTTCTTCGTATAATTTCTTGGGCTTTATTTTTTTATAATTCATTGTCACAACCCCTAATAATCCTCATTCTATTTAATTATCTCTATTATACATTTTTTCTTAATATCCTGTGAAATGATTAACAAAATAAGCAAAAATTAATCGTATTAAACTTAATTAGCAATATAATGTTCTAAAAATGTCCATATTTATGTCTTGTATTTTCTAAAAATGGTAAATATAATTTTTTTAGCATCATTGTCTAGTCATCAGATGACCACGTCATCGAATGTAAGCGATTTCTGAAGTGGGAGGTATTAAAGGTCATTCAATTTTTGGGAAAGAAAAATTAAATTTACAAAATCCGGGGGGATTACGTATTGTTCACACAAAATTTTACTGCAGTAGGTGACAATCTAGCTCTATCAGCAATTGTTGCACTCATTCCAATCATTTATTTTTTCTGGGCATTAGCAATTAAAAGAATGAAAGGCCATATTGCCGGCCTCACAACACTTGTAGTTGCATTAGTTGTTGCCATTGTTGCCTATAAAATGCCAGCAGGAATGGCATTTATGTCTGCAACTCAAGGAGCTGTTTATGGAGTTTTGCCAATTGGCTGGATCATCATCACCTCTGTTTTCTTGTATAAACTTACAGTAAAAACAGGCCAATTTGATATCATACGATATTCTGTTACATCTATCACTGAAGATCGTCGTTTACAAGTATTATTAGTTGCATTTTCTTTCGGAGCATTCCTTGAAGGTGCAGCAGGATTTGGTGCTCCTGTAGCCATTTCAGCTGCTTTGTTAGTTGGATTAGGATTCAATCCTCTTACTGCTGCTGGGCTTAGCCTTGTCGCAAATACAGCACCGGTTGCGTTTGGAGCGATTGGAATTCCAGTTATCGGTATGGAAGGACCTACTGGAATACCTGCTCATGAAATCTCAAAAATGATTGCCCGTCAGCTTCCAATTTTATCAATTTTTGTTCCATTCTATCTCGTATTTATTATGACAGGCTTCAAAAAAATGATGGAGTTTCTTCCGGCAATCCTAGTATCAGGCCTTTCATTTGCCGTTACCCAATATGTATCTGCTTACTATTTAGGACCAGAACTTCCAGATATTTTTTCATCCATTATTTCCTTAGTTGCTCTTGCTGTCTTCTTGAAATTTTGGAAACCAAAAAGTACATTCAAATTCTCGGCCGAAGCCGAAGCAGCTGCAACAGTTGCTTCACCAAAATTATCAACCAAACAGGTTCAGTATACTGGAGCTCAGATTTTTAAAGCTTGGTCACCATTCTTGATTTTAACTGGAATTATTTCTATATGGGGAATCCCAGCTGTTAAACTCGCCTTAACTGCTAAATACGAAGGAACAAACATTATTTTAAAAGCTGTTAATTCACTTGGACATGCTTTAACCTATTACCCAGAAGTTCCATTAATTAACAATAAGATTCTTAATGGTGCTCACCAGCCTGTTGCTGCAACCTACAAGCTCGAAATTCTCGGTGCTGCTGGTACAGCTATCTTACTTGCTGCCATTATCTCCAAATTTATTATTTGTATTTCTTGGAAAAATTGGATTATCACTTTTGGTGAAACACTTGATGAATTGAAGTATCCACTCCTTACCATTGCTTCCGTTGTAGCTTTCGCATTCGTTACAAACGCTTCAGGAATGTGTACAACATTAGGAATGACATTAGCAAAAACAGGTTCTATTTTCTTCCCATTCTTTTCACCTTTCCTTGGCTGGCTTGGGGTGTTTATCACAGGATCAGATACATCAGCAAACCTATTATTTGGAGGTCTGCAAAAGGTAACCGCTACCTCAATTGGGATGAATCCATTACTAGCACTCGCCGCGAACTCTTCCGGTGGAGGAGTTGGAAAAATGATTTCACCGCAATCGATTGCAGTTGCTTGTGCAGCTGTTGGACTTGCTGGAAAAGAATCAGATTTATTCAGGTTTACAGTTAAACATAGTTTCATATTCCTAATTATGTTTGGAATCCTTACATTCTTACAAAATACTGTACTATCTTTCATGATTCCTTAAAGCGAATTTTTGGAAATAAAGGTCATATCTCATTGAGATATGACCTTTATGTTTGCTACATACTTTTCTTGCCAAGAATAATCTATAATAAAAATTATTATTCTAATTTTCATTTAAAGGGAGATTATTGAATGAACGTAATATGCTCCACCTTAAACGCAAAGTATATTCATACAAACTTAGCGATCCGTCTGTTAAAGGCATATGCATTACCGGAATTTGACATTCAAATTAAAGAATTTACTCTTAAGGATCCTGTATTTAATATCGTATCTGAATTGTATCAGCAAAATCCTGCCGTCATCGGATTTAGCTGTTATATTTGGAACATCGAAGAAACAATCAAAGTCATCAGCTACTTAAAAAAAGTGAATCCTTCAATCTTGATTGTGTTAGGAGGACCTGAGGTATCATATGACTCGCTTGAATGGATGCAAAGAATACCTGAAGTTGATTTTATTGTTATGGGTGATGGAGAACTTACCTTTAAACGACTTCTTACAGAAATAGAAAAGGTAGGAGATTTCACGTGTGTTCCTGGACTTGCTTTCCGAAGTGATGGGCAAGTTGTGATTAATCCCCAAACCAACGAACTAAACATAAAATGCATTCCTTCTCCCTACCGCTTTGAAGAGGACATTCCTCATCTAAGTAAGCGGATCACCTATTTTGAAACAAGTCGAGGCTGCCCATTTACTTGCCAATACTGCCAATCATCAATTGAAGTGGGTGTTCAATATTTTGATCGGGAAAAAGTAAAGGATGACCTCCGCTTTTTAATGGCAAATGGAGCAAAAACGATTAAATTTCTTGACCGAACATTTAACATCAGCAGGAGCTATGCGATGGAAATATTTCAGTTTTTAATTGATGAACATGTTCCAGGCACCGTGTTTCAATTTGAAATCACAGCAGATATTATGCGTCCAGAAGTCATTGAATTCTTAAATCAAGAAGCACCTAAAGGGCTTTTCCGCTTTGAAATCGGCGTGCAATCCACCAATGATCAAACAAACGAGCTTGTGAAAAGAAAACAGAATTTTTCAAAGCTAACACGAACCGTTAAGATGATAAAAGAAGGCGGAAAAATAGATCTTCATTTAGATTTGATTGCTGGCTTGCCTTTGGAGGATTACACTTCTTTCCGCAAGTCCTTCAATGATGTATTTGAGCTTAGACCAGAAGAACTGCAGCTCGGTTTTCTTAAAATGCTGCGTGGGACGGGACTCAGACTTTCTGCCGCTAATTGGGATTATGCGTTTATGGATTATTCTCCATATGAAATTCTATCAAATAATGTGCTGCCTTTTTCAGACGTTATCAAGATTAAACAAGTGGAAGATGTTTTAGAAAAATATTGGAATGACCACCGAATGGACTGCATGATCGAATATTTAATTTCCAAAGTATTTGTTTCCCCATTTGATTTCTTCCAAGAGTTTGGAATGTTTTGGGACAAACAAGGCTGGGCAAGAATTGGGCATCAGCTTGAAGATCTGTTTCGAAGATTAGATACCTTTTTGAAAGCAAATTCTGTTAAGAACCTAGATATTATCACTGGATTAATGAAATATGATTACCTTAAAAACCATAAATACAAGCCTCGAAAACCTTGGTGGGAAGCAAGCCTTGAGAAGAAGGAAAGAGGTCTTTTATATAAAAGGATTCTTGAACAGCCCGCAATACTTGGACAATCCTTCATGAATTTACAGCTAGACGAAAAAGATTTATTTAAATATACGATGATTGAAGTGCTTTCCTTTGATTTACTATTATTTTTAGAAACAGGGAAGATTGAAAAACTACCTTCATACCTGCTTGCCTATTTTGATGCAGCAAATGAAAAAACTGTTATTTTTACGTTTAAAGAGGAAAAGCCGGCTAAGTAAGCCGGCTTCACTTTTTCTTTTCAGCAGATGTTTTTTTCTGATCTTTTTGTGTCATAAAAGGCAGTTCATAAAGCTTTATGCCATTTACATCACCAAATTCAATGCTAAATTCCTCATTTGGCATAACTGAGCTATTCTGCTCCTTCATTGCGACCTTCCCTTTCTCCCTAATTTAGAATTCCGGTTTGCCCCTTTTGAAGGTGTTTCACCATGACTAAATTCAGCTGAAAATTCACTTTCTGCAAGATTTTTCTTAGGTGTTTTTGAATATTTTTCAACTGCATCAAATTGTGCTTTTCTTTTTGGCATTTTATTTTCCTCCTTCCGTATAAGTAGTTTCCTGCAAAAACTCAACTATCATTCCTAAGTTATTTTCTTTGTTTTTCCAAAAATAAAATCCTGCTTTGTGTTAGAAACTAATAAGAAAATAGGAGTGATCAATGTGAAGAAAAGCAATGATGAACACCACCTTAAACAAATAAGCATAGATGAAACTCTTCCTCATCAAATAAATGCGCCGAGCTTTAAAGGTACGGGAATAAAAATGGAACCACCATTTATTAATAAATACGGGGTTACCATTGGTGATAGTATGTATGCCTCGAAAAATTCCCCATTAGAAAATTGGACAAAGGAAACAGATCCTGTCATTATGTCTGGTGATGGTTGGGTACATCCTACAAATGATATTGGCTGGAATTCTACAGAAAATCGTGAACTCCTCGAAAATAAAAAGAACCCACAAGCTGGTCTATTTATGCATCCAACAAAGGATGTAGGCCAGAGCAGGGATTAATTTACTACAATATAAGCGAATTTCAATCCGGGTTTTTCCCGGATTTTTTTTATATGCACAACTCTAATATCGTATATAATAAAACCAATTATGCACCATGGGGAGTTGTGAAGATTGCTTTTACCAAAGCTTGCCGAAAAAATTGTTAATGAAGTGAGGAAGCTGATCGGAGAAGATATAATCGTTGTTAACACGGATGGAACAATAATGGCGAGTACTGATCGCTCGCGTTTAGGAACATTTCATGAAGGTGCCTTTATTGTATCAAAAGAAAAACGTAAGTTGATTATTACTAAAGGTGGACAACAAAATTTAAAAGGTGTTAAAGCAGGAATCAATTTTCCTATTTTTTTTCAAAACAATGTAATAGGTGTTATTGGCATAACTGGTGATCCTCTAACTGTTACTCCGTTTGGCGAAATAATCCGTAAAATGACCGAGTTATTAATTAGCGAAAATTATTATGCAGAGCAGTTTGATCGGCAATCTCGTGCAATGGAAACCTTTGTTATGGATTGGATTCAATCTAGGGAATGGGACGATTCCTTATTAAATAGAGCCCGTATATTACAGGTTGACTTATACCTTAAAAGACTCGTTATTATCATTGATTTTGAGCAATATGACTACGTTATTTCCAGAGATGCCTGGACTTCCATTATGAAATGGTTTAGCCAAAATCCAAATGATATTGTGGTTAGATGGGGAAATGAGCGAATCGTTATCCTTCTAGATTTCACC
>JAUZPL010000156.1 GCA_030705955.1 Bacillota bacterium
AAAAACACGAAGGAGGAGTCATTCATGGCTCGATATACTGGCTCAAGCTGGAAAATCTCACGTCGTCTTGGAATCTCTCTAAGCGGCACAGGTAAAGAATTAGATAAGCGTCCTTACGCTCCTGGACAACATGGTCCAAACCAACGCAAAAAGCTTTCTGAATACGGATTGCAATTACAAGAAAAGCAAAAACTTCGTCATATGTATGGAGTAAATGAGCGTCAATTCCGTAACCTATTTGATAAAGCTGGCAAATTATCTGGTAAACACGGTGAAAACTTCATGGTTCTTCTTGAATCACGTCTTGATAACGTTGTTTATCGTTTAGGCTTAGCACGCACTCGTCGTCAAGCTCGTCAGTTAGTAAACCATGGTCATATTTTAGTAAATGGTTCACGTGTTGATATTCCATCATTCCGTGTAACTGCTGGACAAACTATCGGCCTTCGTGAAAAATCACGTAACCTTGATATTGTGAAAGAAGCAGTTGAAGTGAACAACTTCGTACCTGACTACTTAACATTCGATGCTGATAAATTAGAAGGAACTTTCACTCGCTTACCTGAGCGTTCTGAACTTCCTGCTGAAATTAACGAAGCACTTATCGTTGAGTTCTACTCACGTTAATCCAATCATTCAAACCTCTGCTCTCGGGCAGGGGTTTTTTCATTGAAGTTGCCAAACAATAAAGAAAATTGGCTAGCGCCAAGCCTTAGCGCAGGCGATTGCCTAGTTGCACTTATGCGTTCAGAATTTATGTATATAAATTCTGATTAGCTCAAAAAGAATCGGCTTTGGAAATCCAAAGCCGTCTCTTCTTAATATTTTATTAAATAGTATTTCTTTTTCCCTCTTCGAACAATGGTAAATTTCCCTTCAATTCGATCTGATTCTTGCAGCACATAAGTTGGATCTGTAACCTTTTCTCCATTTACTAATACGGCACCATTTGAAATATCTTCACGGGCTTGCCTTTTTGAAGGGGAAATTTTTGCAGCAACAAGTAAGTCCACTAGAGACTCTTCCCCAGCAAAATCATAGGAAGGAACATCCTTAAATCCTTGGGCAATTTCTGCAGCAGAAAGGTCCTGGACATTTCCACTAAATAACGCATCGGAAATTTTTATAGCCTGTGAAAGTGCAACCTGACCATGAATAAGTCTTGTCATTTCCTCCGCTAAAGCTTTTTGAGCCTTTCGTAGATGTGGTTCTTCCTCCACTGCCTTTTCGAGCTGTTCAATCTCTTCACGGCTTAGGAATGTAAAGAACTTTAGATATTTCACTACGTCTGCATCAGCAGTATTAATCCAAAATTGATAGAATTCATATGGTGAGGTTTTCTCTGGGTCTAACCATACAGCCCCACTCTCCGTTTTCCCGAATTTTGTACCATCTGCTTTTGTTACAAGTGGAATTGTTAATCCAAATGCTTTTTCACCTTCGGGAATCATTTTACGAATCAATTCTAATCCAGTTGTAATATTTCCCCATTGGTCACTTCCACCAATTTGTAATTTACATTGGTGATTCTCGTATAAGATTTTAAAGTCCATTCCTTGCAGTATGGTGTAAGTAAATTCCGTAAAAGAAATGCCTGTATCCAAACGTGTTGCAATTGTATCCTTTGCCAGCATATAGTTTACACCAATGTGTTTACCATAATCTCTAAGGAAAGTAACGATATCCATCGATCCAGCCCAATCATAGTTGTTAACCATAATTGCACCATTATCCCCTTCAAAATCAAATATCGTTTTTAGCTGTTTCTTTAAACTATCAACATTATGCTGAACCATTTCAAGTGTCTGAAGTTTACGTTCTTCTTTTTTACCACTTGGGTCACCAATTAATCCAGTAGCACCACCAACAAGAACAATTGGACGGTGTCCATGATTTTGAAACCTTCTTAAGGTTAGAAATGGTAGTAAATGGCCAATGTGCATACTGTCCCCTGTTGGATCCATTCCACAATACAAAGAGATTTTTTCTTTATTTAGGGTTTCTTTTAAACCATCTTCATCTGTTTGTTGATATAATATCCCACGCCATTCTAAATCCTTTAATAAATCCATATTATATGCCTCCTTTTACAAAATAAAAAGCGCCCCTGCTTTAAATGCAGGGACGCATATTGCGCGGTACCACCCGGCTTGAGGAAAAAATTCCTCCACCTTAAATGTTAACGGTTTTCCGTTCGCCACTACTTATTTCACAGCGAAAGCTCCAGGATGTAATTCACTCTTCTATTTGTACCAACTCTCACCAACCGTTGGCTCTCTATAAAACAGGGATAGAAGAACTACTATTGATTCCCTTCAAAGCTTTTTACAAATATATAACTATAACCTTTTATTTAACATATAAAGTATTCATTTGTCAAATCTATAGGTAAAGTTTCAGAAAAATGTTACATCTTTTCCTACTATAGGTATTCAATATGCTATAATGTATGTGATTTTAGGGGGTTAAAAAATGAATGAACGATTACTTGCATTCAAGGAAAAATATAAAAGTATATTAAACTTTATAACGGATAAGAAAACTGTTAAAGGGGCCCGAATCACTTACCAAGTAATTTGGAATTTATTTTTAGTTTTTCTAACTATTGTAATTATTGGAACCGCTTTTTCTGTAGGATTAGGAGCGGGTTATTTTGCCTCCCTTGTAAAAGATGAACCCATTCGATCCTATAGCAGTATGAAAAAGGATATTTATGATTACTCTGAAACATCGAATCTATATTTTGCAAATGGGGTTTACCTTGGCAAGCTTCGGTCAGATCTTGAAAGAGAAGAGGTCAAACTTAACCAAATATCTGACTATTTAGTTAAGGCAGTTATTGCTACAGAGGATGGGTATTTCTATCAACATAAAGGGGTAGTTCCAAAATCAATTTTTCGTGCACTTTTTCAAGAAGTCACGAACTCTTCTGTACAAACTGGAGGAAGTACTTTAACCCAACAATTAATTAAAAATCAAATCTTAACAAATGAAGTTTCTTTCCAACGAAAGGCAAGTGAAATTTTACTTGCACTACGATTGGAAAAGTTTTTTACCAAAAAACAAATCTTAGAGGCTTACCTGAATGTTTCTACCTTCGGAAGAAATTCATCTGGTCGTAACATTGCCGGTGTTCAAGCTGCTGCTAAAGGGATTTTTGGAAAAAATGCTAGTCAATTAACATTGCCTGAGGCAGCATTTATTGCTGGACTTCCACAAAGTCCTTTTGGTTACACCCCCTTTACAAATGAGGGAAAACTTAAGAATGATCTACAGCCCGGTATTCAAAGGATGAAAACAGTACTTAAACGTATGGTTGACGGAAAATACATAACAGAAAGTCAATATAAAACTGCCGTTGTCTATGATATTACAAAGGACTTTGCTCCTCATGGTGTTAATCCAGTTGAATCCTATCCATGGCTTACTTTTGAAATTGAAAAACGTTCCATTGATGTGCTCGCAACTGTCTTAGCAGAAAAAGATGGGATTTCTGAAAAGGAATTAAAAAAGAACGACAAACTTTATAATAATTATCTCACTCTCGCAAATCGGGATTTACACCAAAAGGGATATGAAATTCATACAACAATTGATAAAGGCATTTATGATGCTATGCAAAAAGCAAAAAATCAATATCCTTACTATGGTCCAGATAAGCCACAAATAGTAAAAGATCCTGATACAGGACAAAAAATAACCGTTATGGAACCTGTTCAAGTTGGAGCAATGCTGATTGAAAATAAAACAGGAAAAATAGTAAGTTTTGTTGGCGGAAGAGACTATAATGAACAGCAACTTAATCACGCTACAAGCTCTATAAGACAAAATGGATCAACTATGAAACCGCTTCTGGTTTACGGACCTGCAATTGAAGCAGGAAAGGCTTTTCCTGGCACACCACTTCCAGACGTGGCCTTAAAGCTAAATCCAGCGAATCCAAGTAATCCTTGGCCACATAACTATGATTTGAAATATAGCGGAATTGTATCAGCAAGAGATGCTCTTACAAAGTCAATTAACGTACCAGCGGTTAAGCTCTATAAAGATATCCAACCATTAAAACCAATCAAATACCTTGAAAAAATGGGCTTTTCATCTCTCGTTAATGATGATTATTCCAATCTTGCTACTGCAATTGGTTCACTAAGGAACGGGGTAACAGTTGAAGAAAATACAAATGCTTATAGCACTTTTGCCAATGGCGGAAAATTTATTGATGCCTATTTAGTTGATAAAATTGTCGATAAAAATGGAAAAGTAATTTATCAGCATAAGGTAAAGCCTGAAACTGTATTTACACCACAAACAGCTTACCTCACTCTAGATATGATGAGAGATGTTGTAAAAAGAGGAACCGCAGCAGGAATTAATAGCCGCTTGAAATTTAAGACAGACTGGGCAGGGAAAACTGGAACCGGTAATGAGTATATAGATTCTTGGTTTGTAGCTTCAAACCCAAATGTTACATTTGGAATTTGGACAGGTTATGATACACCGAAATCTTTACAAGCAAAAGGAAACCTTACCTACAGTCAGCGTACAAATTATTTATGGGTTGATCTCATAAATGCTGCTTATGGAATTAACCCAAATTTAATTGCTCCAAAGGAATCATTCAGTATGCCTAGTGGAATCGTAAAACGTTCTTATTGTTCTGTTTCGGGAATGCTTCCATCAGTTGCATGTACAAAGGCCGGATTAATACAAAGTGATTATTTCAATGCAAAATATGTTCCTACACAAACAGATGACAGTCTTATTGACGGAAAATATGTACAATTAGGTGATAAAAAATATTTGGCCATGGACACAACTCCAGATGATTTTGCCCAAGAAGGAGTTATTTTAAATCCTGATTTCATAAAGAGGATAGTCGGTAATAATTTTACAGATTACACTCAACTAATTCCGAAAAAAGATAGCTGGAGCAAGATTCTCGTACCTAATGCAAAGCTTAGTGAAAATGGTAAAATTCCAGCAGCTCCCACTATATCTGTTAATGACAAAACGATTACATGGACAAGTGTCTCAGAAAGTGATGTAATTGGCTACCGAGTGTACAAGGTCGACCCAATAGCCACGAAGGCTGCCAGTATTAAAACCGGCTCAAGTCTAAGCTATACAGGAGGAACCGGAACATATTATGTAACAACAGTGGATATTGCAGGAAATGAATCTTCCCCATCAAACGAAATTCAAATAGGTCCATCAAATAGTCAAGCAGTTAGTGGTCATTAATAAAAAATCATCTTTGTTTTCATCATAAAAATAGAGAAACTTGGTAGAATAAAGAAAACTAGGCAATCGCCAAGCCTTAGCGTAGGCGATTGCCTAGTTGCCCTTATACGTTCAGAATTTATGGAAATAAATTCTGATTAGCCAAAAAAAGACCGGTAACGGTCTTTTCAGGCTGTCGAAAAAGCTTCGGCAGTCTTTTATTTTATAAATTACCTTCAACAATTCACCGCGTTAATTTGTTATAATATTTATATAAAGCTTTTAAACTGGTCTGTTGATTTGCGCTCCAGGCGCTTCGCTTTCCG
>JAUZPL010000157.1 GCA_030705955.1 Bacillota bacterium
ATATTGAAAGCTATATTGCACAGCCAAGTGAAGTACCTTCGAACAAAAAAAGTGTAAAAAAGACTGTGGAAAATTTACCAAATAACCTACACTTTTTAACATTCCCTAAGGGATTTAAAACGGAACATTTTCCAGTCATTGAAGATAAATCCTTTATTACGAATTTTATAAAAAACATAAAAGCAACTAGTTATGATTTCATTATCTTAAATTTACCTCATCAGATTGAGAACTTATTCACCTTTCCGATTATGCTGGAATCAGATGTGAATTTTAATGTGATGAACTTACATCCAGCAAGGATACTAAAGTATTTTCAGATTAAAGAGATGTTACTCAAAACTCCTTTGAATTTTGAGAAAATGAAATTAATCGTTAACCAAATACCTGAGAGCATGAAAAAGGAAAATGTTGAAACCCTTTTAAACGATAAATGTGAGTTTATGATCCCGCATTGCCCTCACCGTATTTTTAATGAGTTAGACTTAATCATTGGTTCACCAGCTATAAATGAGAGCATTGGTAGTTATTTATCAAGTATTGGTCTAAGTGATGAAAATGAGCCTGAAAAAAGAAAGAAAAAAATATTTGGATTTTAAGGAGGGAACAAAATGCCAAATACTATTAATCTTTTAGATTATATGACTGAATCAAAAGAAAAAGCGCATCAAGACATTGAATCGGAACCCGAATTAACGCTTGTAAAAGAAAAAGTAAAAGAAGAAACAATCCTTACAGAAGTAGAAAATTCAAATATAGAAGAAACGGAACAGGAGAAGGAATTTATACCTTCTCCTGTTTTAAATCTTATTGATGTACATAAGTACTCATACGGATTTCGAGCAGAGCAAGCAAAGTCATTTAGTGGGAAGAAAAAAGTATCAAATGCAATTTTAGATCAAGTTCGTGATGTCTTATCGCAAAATCATAAGAAACTATTCCAAGAATCGATTATAGACCGTGTAAAAAGGCAAAATTTAAGTGCAATTGTAGCAGAATACATTTCCAATACAGGGATTATTGTTCAAGGCTATACAGCCGATGAATTGATTAAAATTATTGTCGATTCACTGGCAGGTCTTGATGTATTAGAGGATCTGATTGATAACGAAAATATAACTGATATTAATGTAAATGGAAAAAATGAAATTTGGGTAGAGGAACTAGGGAAAGGGTATTATTTATCTGATTTGAAATTTGCCAATGATGAAGCCTTATATGCTGTATGTATGAAAATTGTAAATGCTTCAGGAGAATCGTTAACATCAGCCAAGCCATATGTCGATTGTCGTTTCCCAGGCATGCGGATTAATATTGTTTCCAATCATATTTGTGGGTTAGGAATGTCTATTTCGATTCGTAAGTTCGCAAAATCTGTAAGGATTACGGATGAAACCATGGTGCAGACAAAACAAGCCAGTCAAGAAATGGTTAAATCCCTTGAAGCATTTGTGAAGGGAAAAATGAATATGCTGATTGTTGGCTCAACAGGTAGTGGAAAAACGGAATTACTCAAATATCTTGTTAAGCATATTCCAGATTCACAGCGAATGATAATGCTAGAAGATACTGCTGAAACAAGATTAAAGGATATTTATCCTGACAAGCATATACTCCCTATGGAATGCCGATTTACAGCAGATGAAGAAACAACCGTTGATTATGTAGTTCTATTAAAAAATGCTCTTCGTCAAAATCCAGTCCGTATAGGGGTTGGAGAATGTCGTGGTTCTGAAGCTGTTTATATGATTGAAATTTTCAACACTGGACACGAGGGTGGATTTACTACAGTTCATGCTAATTCGGCTCCAGACGCTGCAAAACGATTGGTTATGATGTGTTTACGTTCAGGAATGAAACTTGATTCAGATGTTATTGGAAAATGGGTTTCAAGCACTTTCAATATAGTGATTTTCCAAGAAAAAATGGAGGATGGGGGGAGAAGAATAAGTGAAATCATTGAATTAATAGATTATAAAAATGATGAACCTGTCTATAATACCCTCTTTGAACTTCAAGTTGAAAAATTTGAAAGAGAGGGTGAAAAAGTCAAAAGTGTTCAATGCCATCATGAACAAAAGGGATATTTACGACAAGACACGGTTAAACAGCTATTAAAAAGGGGGATTCAATTAGAGTTATTTGACTTCTTAATAAATCCAGAGGATAAGGAAGTGTTAGGAATTGATTAATAGCTATATTTGGTATCTAGTTCTTGCAGGAGTAGTAATATTTTTCCTCTTAAATCAATTAAATATAAAGAAACGTTATCGTGTTCAGGACTTGTTTACTGAACAATACAAAGAAGAAAATTTACGAAAAAAATCTCTAAGAGAAAATCCTTTTAAAAGATTTGAAAATAGCAAGTTATTAAAATTAATAGGTTCGGAAAATGTGGTAAAAGAAGCACAAAAATATAATTGGAACATTACAGCAAAAGAATATTGGTTGTATGTCATTGTAAGTGGAGCTGGAATTTCCATTGTAATCAGTATTTTTCAGTTAGGGTTTCTCTCTACACTTGGTTTTATTGGAGGTTTTGTTCTTCCTAGAGTAATGTTAGCTTTACAGAGATTGAGATATAGAAAAGAAACTGAAGACAAACTAATCATTTACATGAAAGCTGTTTCCAATGCAATGCCTGTATATGGGAATGTCGTAGATGCAGTTGATTCCATCCTTCCCCTTATTGGGGAGCCGATTAAAAAAGATATTGAAATTGCTTTAGCAGTCTTGAGAACAGGTACAACCGTTGACCTAGCGTTTCAACATATGAATGAAAAATACGGATACAATGATTTATTATTTTTTCATAACATGTTAGGGGCAGCACATGAAAATGGGGGAGAATTTCACCGTATCTTGATTACTACAGCAGATGAATTTGAACAAAAGAAAGTTCTTCAAGCAAAGTTAAGATCCAATATGGCACAAAGTAATAAAGCTTTTCAACAAAGTGTCATTTTTGTTTTAGGAATGTTAGTGGTCTTTAAATTTTTTGCTAAAGATATTTACGATAAATTTTTCACTACCCCTGCAGGAAAAGGAGTAATTATTTTTATTGTCATTTCTATTGTCTTTTCAGCAACCAGAGTATATAAACATAATCAATTTGATCCAAGTGAAGCTAATACAAAATAATGTTTAAAATTTTAAACAAAAGTGCTTGAAAATGGATATTTTGTATTATAGAATAGACATAAAGCAAGTGATATTCTAATGTGTAAAACAATAATTGACTGAAACGACTGTGTAAACACAGAGTTGATGGATTAAGATACAAAGCCTTTTTGTTCTTTTCCACAACTCTTTTGTTTTACGGTCGTTTTTATATTTTTTAGATAAAGGAAGTGATGCATCATAGGGTTTTATGTTATTCTCGGTGTTATTTTCTTTTCCTTCTTTCTATCACTTGTGGAAAGGGAAACTGATCGTTCCTATACCTTCTCTGATTTTGTTAAAGATGAAGGAGGGTTTGGGGAACACCGTTCCAAATCTTCATTTGCTGAAAGGTACTTTAAACCGTTATTTCTCTTTACACAGAAATCTTTAAATCTTTCAGATGATAAAAGAGAAAATCTACAAATGAAGTTAAAACAAGCAGGAATGAAACAAACACCTGAAACGTTCGTAGCAACCAAAATTATTTATTCAACCTTTGTTTTAATCTTTTTTCTCATCCTATTTGTGATAAACCAAAAAACTATTCTTTTAGGGTTAGGTTTAGCGGGAACAGTTTTCATGTATGTCTATCCGAATCGGCAACTGGATAAGAACATTAAGTATGCGACAGCTATGAGAAGGTTAGAGCTCCCAGACTTTCTAACCCCATTAGGATTAATGATGTATAGTTATACCCCTTACCAGTCCGTAAAAGAATGTGAAAAGTTTGCTGGGCCATTTTTAAAACCTTATGTCGAGCAGTTAACGATTGAAATGGATTTAGAACCGGGAAGCGTTCGACCTTTTCAAAACTTTGCTAAACAAATTGGAGTATCACAGGCACAGACTTTTGTGGTTGCGATTCAACAAGCTTTAAATACAGATCGTACTCGTTCTAGGGGAATTTTAAAAAAACAAGTAGATGTAATGAGAAGGTTAAGGGAAGAAAGTTATAACGAACTAATTTACAAAAAGCCTTTAGCTGTCAATAAATATAATGCCATTATGCTACTCAATATGGCGATTATACCTTTATCTATGTTGTTCTTTGTCTTTAGTGATGTGTTTGGTGGATTAACAAAATAATATAAATGAGGGTGAAAGAATGTTTATTATTGAAAATTCTGCTGAAATGGAATTAGATGTTAACTTTCCTGAAAAAAAAATTATTAGTTTAGCGCATTCGGAGGAAAATAAAATGAAAAATTCTATCAAAAAATGGTTAAAAGAAGAAAAATCTCAAGTATCATCTGAAACAGGTATTTTAACAGTTTTAGGAGTTTTACTAGGTGGTGGTATTGCAGCCCTTATCGCACCAAAAGCAAAAGAAGGTTTTGATCATGTTATGACTAAATTTACAAGTGCCACAAATGGAAGCGGAACAGTAGCGGACCCAACTGGTTCTGGACAAGTAGACTGGTCCAACTAATGAAAATATAACACAAGCCCAGTTCCTTTTATGGAATTGGGCTTTTTTTATTTATCAATAAGTGAAGGGAGGGAAGAACACAATTGAATACTCCGAGTTTTGGAATTTACCTCATGTTTTTTCTGATGTTTACCTTATTTTTACCAGATATGTCTATGTACTTCGTTCAGTACCAAAATGTGAGGGATTTTACGGATGCATTAATTGAAGAAGGAGGGAAGAATGGACAAATAGATCAAACCCTAGTGGATACAGAATTAGCTCGATACAATCTATCATTATCTGATTGGAATGTAACTGTAACAGGCGGGCAAGTAGATTACAATCATCCTATCAAAGTGCAGGTACAAGGAAAGTATAAACTTCGTGCTTTTTATGTAATTGGGCAGGTCTTTGGAGATTCATTAGTATCAGAGCTGCCTATTAAAATATCGCGAGAAATGAGTAGCCAAGTTTTTCTAAGGCAATAAATGTTCATTTATTTTTAAAGAAAGAGGTGAGGTAATGAGTCCAATTCCTTTTAATGTGTTAAATACGGATAAACACAGTAAGAAGAAAACTAGTTTTCAATCTCATATGATAAGAGCAGCAGCAATAATGGGTTTAGCAACTGCTTCAGTAGTTTTACCGTTGGATAAAATACCCATTGTAAAAAATATCCTACCTTTCGATAACGCCCAACTGGGGAATAAGGTGGAAGCTGCAAGTGCGTGGGTACAGGTTACTGGAATGACCATGACTACTATGGGATCTCTTGCTTCTGATGGTCATACTTTAGCTCGTTTTGGTTATAGTTTTAAT
>JAUZPL010000158.1 GCA_030705955.1 Bacillota bacterium
CAATTACAGAAAAAGAGTTTATTCAATTAACCGAATACATTGAAAGCAATTACGGGATTCATTTGAAAAAAGAGAAAAAAACTCTTGTAATGGGCCGACTTCATAATATTCTTGTTGAAAATAAATGCAGCACTTTTTCAGACTACTTCAATTTACTCAAGATGGATAAAACAGGAAATGTGGTCAGTGCATTTATAAATAAAATAACGACCAATCATACTTTCTTTATGAGAGAAGCAGATCACTATGATTATTTTAAAAATCAAGTTCTTCCCTATCTTTCAAGTCAAACAGCGGATAAAGATTTAAGAATCTGGAGTGCAGGGTGTTCAACTGGAGAAGAACCATATACCTTGGCAATGATTTTAGATGATTATTTTGATAAACAAAAAATATGGTGGGATACAAAAGTATTAGCAACAGATATATCAGATAGGGCACTAGATAAAGCTAAATCTGCCATTTATACAAACGAACAAATTGAGAGGCTTCCTTATAATTGGAAGATAAAACACTTTAAGAAAACTAATAGCGTTAATGGCATTACGGATCAGATACGGAATGAAGTTTTATTTCGGAAGTTTAATCTAATGGATAACTTTCCTTTTAAGAGAAAGTTTCATGTGATTTTTTGCAGAAATGTAATGATCTATTTTGATAACAAAACAAAAATCGAATTGATTAATAAATTCTATGAATTTACGGAACCAGGGGGATACTTATTTATAGGTCATTCTGAGTCGCTGAATAGAGATTGTTCAAAATATAAGTATGTTTTACCTGCAGTATACCGAAAGGAGTAGGGGGATAATGACTAATCAAGAGAAAATTAAGGTTTTAGTCGTAGATGACAGCATGATTTTCCGGGAAGTCATTGCAAGAGGTTTATCTTCTGACCCAGCTATTAAAATTGTTGGAAAAGCACACGATGCATTGGATGCAATTGATCTGATATTAAAATATTCACCGGATGTAATGTTATGTGATATCGAGATGCCTAAAGTAAATGGAATAGATTTTATAAGAAATTTGCTTCCAAAGTATTCTTTACCAGTGATCGTAGTTAGTTCAATAAGTGAGGCTGTATTCGAAGCAATGAAGGCTGGAGCAGTTGATTTTGTTGTAAAACCTAATTTGGAATCAGTAGGTACGGTTGAAGATTTTCTTTATGATTTAATTGCTGAAGTTAAAATTGCCGCAGTTTCTAATGTATCAATGAAAAGACATAAATTCTTTAGTCCTAAGACAGTGGAAAAAGTGAAAGTTTCACATGATCAAATCATTGCCATTGGTTCTTCAACGGGTGGAACTGAAGCTGTATATCATATACTGAAAAATTTACCTAATAGTTGCCCTGGTATTGTCATTGTACAGCACATTCCCCCGATATTTTCAAAAATGTTTGCAGAAAGATTAAATGAACAAACAGAATTTCAATGCAAAGAAGCGCAAGATGGGGATTTAGTTGATATTGGGCAAGTGTTAATAGCTCCCGGAGACCATCATATGAGAATAGTAAAGGTGCGAGATCGATATAAGGTACAAATTTTCAAGGGTGATAAGGTAAATGGGCATTGTCCTTCTGTTGATGTGCTGTTTGAATCTGTTGCAAATGAGGCTGGCAATAAGGCAGTAGGAGTAATCCTTACGGGAATGGGCTATGATGGAGCAAAGGGTTTACTTAGTATGAGAAGAAAAGGAGCTCATACTATTGGGCAGGATGAAAATTCCTCAATTGTCTATGGCATGCCAAAAGTTTCTTTTAATATTGGAGCAGTTGAAAAACAGGCATCTTTAGAAAATATTAGTCAACTTATTTACTCGATGCTTTAAAGATTGGGGAATAAAGTTAATGGAAAGAATAGTTGGAATTGGAGAAATGGCAATATCTAATAACATAGAAGATACTATTAAAACTTTTGCCTTAGCCTCATGTGTTGGGGTAGTTGCTTATTCTCCACAAAAAAAAGTTGGCGGGATGCTTCATTTTGCATTGCCTCATCCATTAGTTAAACAAGAACCGGAAGTAAGGTCTTGCTACTATGCTTCTATAGGAATTCCATATTTTATCCATTCCATATACAAAGAGTATGGATGTTTAAAAAATGAGCTAATAATTAGTCTATACGGAGGGGCCAGTTCGATCAGGAATGAGGATATATTTCATGTTGGTGAAAAGAATTTAGAAACAGCCAGAAGTATACTAAACAATATGAATATAAAATTTGATGATATTGAAACAGGGAGAAAAGTTAGTAGAACAATTCAATTAAATATTTCAACTGGAAAAGTAGATATTGCCTATCAAAAAATTACAATATAAGAGATATCTAAACGAAAGGGGGAACTAGTAGTGGAAGATCTGTTAGAGGTTACAAATGAAAGCTTTTGGATGGATACACTGGCCAGCATAGGTGATGGGGTAATTGTAACTGATAAAAACGGGTGTATATTTTTTGTAAATTCCAATGTAGAAGAAATTATAGACTTGGCATCCAATGAGGTGAAGGGTAAAGATATTCGCCAGGTTTTCATATTACAAGATGCGAAAACCAAAGAAATAATGCAATGGCCCACAGATGAGGTCATAAACACTGGTAATAGGGTTGGATTAAAAGAAGGTACAGTGCTAAAAACAAAAAATGGTGATTATAAATACATCTCGGCTAGTATTTCTCCAGTAAAAGATAAAAAAGGAACTATTTTAGGAATAGTGGTTGTATTTAGGGACATATCAAAAATTAAAATGGTGGAAATAAAGTCAAAGGAGGAACAAAGTAATTTTAATAGTTTATTTAATTCTGCTCCAATTGGATTTTTATGTATAAATGAAGAATATCGTATCACCAAAATAAATGAAGAAGCCATTAATTTTTTAAACACTAAGAAAGAGAATTGTGTTGGTAAAAGGTTAGGAGAGTTACTTTTTTGCCAAGAGATATTTTCAAATAATAACTCCTGTGGAATTAGTGTTCATTGTGAGAGGTGTGAAATTAACCGCGCGATAAATTTGGCGCTTGATTTTGGAGAACACACTACCAATTTTGAATTTTGTAAGACCTTTTTTAAAGATCAGCAATATATGGAACGTTGGTTCAAAGCTAGTGTGATGCCAATGAGTAATGGAAGTAAGAAAACGGTAGTAATACTGTTATTAGATATAACAGAAAGAAAAATGAGGGAATTTGAAATAAAAAAATCAAGAGATTTTTATATGAATACTCTAGAAAATTTTCCCTATATGATTTGGCGAACGGATACAGATGGCAGAACGATTTACATCGATAAAAAATGGACGGGTTTTACTGGTGCTTCTCTGGAAGAAAGTTATGGATATAAATGGATAGATTACGTACATCCAGAAGATAGAAATCTATTTTTTAAAAAATATTACACATCTATTAAAAACAGAGAACCTTTTGATCTTGAATACAGATTTCTTCACCAAAGTGGAGAGTATAAATGGATACATACAATAAATAGACCTTTTTTCAATTTAGATAATGAGTTTGAAGGATTTATAGGAACGAGCAGGGATATAACCGGAACAAGAATTGCGCAAGAAGGATTATACCGATATAAAATCCTTTCTAAAAAAGTGAGGGATATCATCCTTTTTATGGATGTTGAGGGAAATCTTCTTGATATGAATAAATCTGCATTACAAGCTTATGGGTATTCATATGATGAATTTATAAAACTCAATATAAATGATTTAAAAGCAGAAGGAAAAGTAACCAGGGAAGTTATTCAACAGACGTTTGTTGATAGTATATTTCTTGAGACTATCCATTATCGTAAAGATGGAACCACATTCCCGGTAGAAGTTAGTTCAGAAGGTGCAGATATTGGTGGGGAACGTGTTCTAATTAGTATTATCAGAGACATTACAGAAAGAAAACAAAATGAGAAATTATTAATAGAAAGTGAAGCCATGTTCAGAAATCTTTTTAATAAAGCAAATGATGCTATTTTTGTTTACGAGATTAATAATAACTTTAAAGATGAAAAGTTTACCGAAGTCAATGATGTTGCTTGTCAACAGCTTGGATTTACAAGAGATGAACTTCTTAAGATGTCATTTGATGATATTAATTCAGACTCGGAACTATATCGAGAAAAATTGGTTGAGTTTAACCTATTGTTACAAAGAGAAAGAAGTGGAATTATTGAAACAGCCCATAGGACAAAAGAAAATAGAATCATACCAGTAGAGGTAAATACCCACATTTTTGAACAAAAAGGCAAAGATGTAGCTTTATCGATAGTCAGAGATATTACCCAACGAAAAATGGCAGAGAATAGTCTAAAAGACGCAAAGGAAGCTGCTGAGAATGCTGCAAGAACAAAAACTGAATTCCTGGCCAATATGAGTCATGAAATTAGAACACCAATCAATGGTATCGTTGGTATGGTAGAGTTAACCCTTCAAACGAAGCTTGATCATGAACAGATAGAAAATCTTAATATTATAAAGTCCTGTACCGGTTCACTATTAAATATAATTAACGATATCTTGGACTTTTCTAAAATGGAAGCTGGTAAGCTTACGATCGAAAATATTTCATTTGACCTTAAATCCTTGGTTGAAGAAACAATTAGGTCTCACCTTGCACATGCAAATAATAAAGAAATCGATTTAAATTATTCATTTTCAGCAAGTGTCCCACAATATGTAGTTGGGGATCCCTGCAGGCTTAAGCAAATTCTTAATAATCTTATAAGTAATGCCATAAAATTTACCGAAGAAGGTGAAGTTTGGCTGAAATTAAGAAAGGTTGCTACAGAAATAAATATAATTGAGATTCAATTTGTTGTTGAAGATACCGGAATTGGGATTTCAGAAGTAAATAGGGGGAAGTTGTTTCAAAGTTTCAGTCAGGTAGATAGTTCTATCACAAGGAGGTTTGGAGGTACAGGGCTGGGTCTTGTGATTTCAAAACAACTGGCTGAAATGATGGGGGGGAAGATGTGGGTTGAGAGTCGGGAAGGAACAGGAAGTAAATTTTATTTTACATTGAAATTTCAATTAGGAGCTAAAATCCAAAGAAGAAAGGAAAAAACAAAACAATTAAGTCGGCCGAAAAAACCTTGTAGAATACTGATTACAGAGGATGATGAAATTAATCAATTGGTGATCTCACGTATATTAAAAGAGAGAGGTTATAATGTAGATTGTGCAAATAATGGTGCTGAGGCTGTAGAAATTTGTGAGAAGCATTCCTATGATGTAATCTTAATGGATATTCAAATGCCAGTGATGGATGGTGTTGAGGCGACTAAGCTGATTAGAGAAAAAAATATAACAACCCCGATTATAGCCATAACAGCACATGCCTTTAAGG
>JAUZPL010000159.1 GCA_030705955.1 Bacillota bacterium
AGCCAAGATTTTATTCCACGCTTCCTCCAGCCCATACCTCACGGTAAGTACCTTGCGCTTCCTTAGTGGTTGGTCGATGTGTACCCCCACAGTGGACTTTCACCACCTAGATAGTTGCCATGCCTGGCACACCAAAAAAAGACTCAACCCTGAAAGTGGATTGAGTCTTACTTGATCAATTTTAATTCATTATTGTTGAAAAACACTTTTTAAATTGGTTCCGACTTTTTTGTCCAGTTCCCGACCTTTTTGTCTTTCAACAACTGTGTTCACCAACATTATTGTTTGTAACTAAAGAATCCTTTAATATCAAGGAATAACGTTTTTTTCTTATATTTTAAGATTACATTAAAGTTGGTAACTGCCAAAAACAATAAAGATTTGAAGCTACATTAATGTAGGTAACTATTTAGTCTGACGCATAATACCCCATAGGACTTGAAATTTAATTCATTTTCAACAATCGCGCCCGATTCTGGAATAACTCTATAGAAGTAAAGCTACTGTTTATTCAATAATGTGGTTAAACAAATAATTAGATTTTCTTCAAGGAGAATAACTTTTATAAAACCTCCGAGAGTATATTCTGTTTTCGTTTTTATTTTTGTATTTTTGTTCTAAAAGTAACTCTCATTTAAGAAAAATTTGATCTAAAAAGGCAGATGAATCTTCGCTTTTCAAACAGTTTTCACATATTATTAATACCATAGAATCTGATTCATTCTTCATTTCACCATTTTCTTTACCACAAATTCTGCAAACTTCTTGCACTTATTTCACTCCTTTAAATACTAATATTCAAGTTTTCCCCTTTCTCTCACTTTTTAACTCGTCTTTTCAAAAAAAAATGCCCAATACATGTATTGGAGCATTTCAAAATTTTTAATCGTTCAAATGAAACGGAACAGTGGACACCACAACATCTTTTCTTTTCAAAAGTAAATTACGTAAACGGAAGGCGGATTGATTGTGTAACCAACGATGCCACCATTTATGAGTAATAAATTCAGGTAAAAGGACGGTTACTTTCTTATCTTCACCGTAACGATGCTCAACACGCCCGATAAATTCTAATAATGGCTTTACTAATGTTCGGTAACGTGAAACGACGACAACCAACCGAACACCAGGGTTCCATTGCTCCCATTTTTCCTCCATTTTTTTGGCATCTTCAGGTGAAAAAGCGACATAAAACGCAACCACATTAGGAGTGAGTGATTTTGCATAGGCTATCGTTGATAAAACAACTTTATGAATCCCTGCAATTGGAACAATAATTACTGTTTCAGTAATAGGGAGGGGTTCTGTCAATTCGACTCTCAGTTGTTTTCCTACATTATCGTAGTGCTTACTGATATTTGTAATAAACCATAATAATAAAGGAGAAATAACAATAACTATCCAAGCTCCTTCTTTAAATTTGGTAACGCTAAAAATAATTACGACACAAAAAGTGACAACTGCACCTACCCCATTTATTATAGCTTTCTTTTGCCATCCTTTTGATTTATCCCTTCTCCACTTTAAAACAAGGCCAAGTTGAGCCATTGTAAATGATAAGAAAACACCGATTGCATACAATGGGATTAAAGCATCGGTTCTACCGTGGAAAATGATAAGTAAAATACTAGCTAAAATTCCTAATGTAATAATTCCATAATTAAAAGCTAAACGATCCCCCCGGTTACTAAACATACGGGGCATATTTTTATCCTGGGCCATAATCGATGCTAAAATAGGAAATCCATTAAAGCTAGTATTGGCTGCAAGAGTTAGGATAGCTGTTGTTGCAAGCTGAATAACATAAAAAAATGTGCCTCGCCCAAAAGCGTCTTCTGCAATCATGGATAAAACAGAATTGGTGCCAGTAGGGTCTGGGTGAATGTTATAAGATCTAGCAAGAACAGTTACGCCTCCAAAAATAACTGCCAATAAAGTTCCTAATGTCACCATGGTCCGTTTGGCATTTTTTTGAGAAGGGCGACGAAAATGAGGCACAGCATTGGAAATCGCTTCAATTCCTGTAACTGCTGAACACCCTGATGAAAATGCTTTTAATATTACAAACCAGGTTAATCCAACTGGAAAATTTGTTGGAACTGAAACACTGTGTGCAACATGACCTGTGCCGGTTATCCAATCAAATATACCCTTCCCAACAAGGGCAATCATACAAAATATAAATAAGTAAGTTGGAAAGGCAAATACATTACCTGATTCTGAAGTTCCTCTTAAGTTCATCCAGACCATAAACCATGTAAAGAGTAATCCGATAGGAACAACATAAGGAGCTGCTGCATGATAAGCTGAAGTAATGGCTAAAACACCTGCTGAAATAGAAACAGCAACTGTTAAAGTATAGTCGATAAGTAGAGAAACACCTGCTAACCGTCCCCAGATCATACCCAGGTTTTCTTTGGCAACCATATAGGCACCGCCACCTTGGGGATAGACGTCAATCACTTGTCTATAACTGATTATTAATATTGAAATTAATAAAATAATAGCTAATGCAATAGGGATAGAAAAAGAGAATGCATAGGCCCCAACTGTTGCTAGCTCTAATAAAATCATTTCTGTTCCATATGCCACTGATGAAAGGGCATCCGATGAAAGAATCGGCAAAGCTTTCCACATTGGCATTTTTTCGGCTTCTGCTTCGCTCGATTTTAAAGGGCGACCTAGTACAAGTCTTTTTATTTGTTGAGAAGTCATTTTTTTCCTCCATGAAAATAGATGGGGTTATTTTCCCCTAAAGTAAAATTTAATATGAATTGTGGAAAAACTATAAAGGATTCAAAATTAATTTTTTTTATAATTTATTTGATCTAATCCTTCAGTTTGTAATTGTATGTGGTGTTCACTATTTATTAAATTTAAAAATCTTTTAGTATCCTTTAGGTTTTCACACACCTGTATATGTTCAATCCATACTGAAAATCGTTTTTTTTGAATGCAAGTAAGAGTCATCGGGTAGTTGGAGCTTGATTTTAAAACATACCATCCTTTTTTTAAATTTTTCCAAGGTTTTTTTAAAACCATAAAGAAATTTAGTCTACTTCTTTTGGACCAATTTTCTTTATCTTGCTCCATCCTAATTATTTGATAAATTTCTTTAATATCTGTTGGTTGAGCACTAATAATGTCATTAAATCCCGCATCTTTTATAAAACCATGAATTTCATTCTGATTATCCCCAAACCAATATCCTAAAATATATTTTCTATCATTTACTGCTTTCCAGACTGCTCCAAATACACGATATTTCATTGTTTGCATATCAAGGTATCCATCCTGTATCCCAAAATATGTTGGGACAGTGTTGATTAAATAAAAACGTTCATTACCAATAATTTGATTAGAAGATCGACCCATTGGTTTCTCCCCTCAAAGAATATGTCTTAAATGAATTTTAAAATTATCATTTTCCATTTTTTCTTTGGCTTCCTTAAAGGTTATGGAACCTCTATTTTCTACAGTTAAAGTTACACCTCTATATCCATTATCCCCTTTTCAAAAAATTCTCTCTTTCTAAATGCATAATAAAAAGACCATTTTAATCAGGCTGCTTATTTGCTGAAAACAAAAAAGCCCCCTGAAAATAGGCGGTCTTTAGACCTCCCTCGCTTTAGCTGACGAAGTTAGCTGACGGGTAGGATGGCGAAAGAGTATCTCATCCCTTCTACAATTTGTAGAATTAACCCCAGAAAAATTGGTTCCTCCGTTCCTGAGTTTCCTCAGGATTAAGCCTATATATGAAATTTATAAAAGCTTCTTCCGCTCGGCCTCCACCTTCTATTTTTGATTTCTATTGCTACGTGTGTCCGCTAATTTCAAATAAATCTATATGTATTTTAAGTTTTTCCCCATAAGAAATACAGTTAAGATGTTGTTAATTTTTTGTCAATCGAATTTATTTTATAACTTTAATATACTATTATTAGTCAAATAGTATCGAAACATGAAGGATGATATTTAATGAAGCAAATGAAACATATCACATGTAACTTTGGTGTGATGGTCATAATCATGATATTAATTACTTTTCTATCTTTATTCTTTAGGTATATTGGAATAACTGAAACCAATATCATCATTACTTTCATATTAGGTGTTTTGTTAGTTTCAAATTTTACAGAAGGTTTTTTGTATGGAATGATTGCATCAATAATTGGGGTATTGGACTTTAATTTCTTTTTTACAGTTCCTTATTATTCACTGGCTGCATATCGACCTGACTATCCTGTTACATTTGCTATTATGTTGATTGCAGCGATCATCACAAGTACATTGACAACAAAGGTGAAAAAAGAGGCAAATTTATTATCATTTCGTGAAAAACAAACACAAATACTTTATCAGATCAGTAAAAATTTACTCCAAGCACCAAATGTAGATCAAATTTTAGAAATTGGTGCGAAAAAAATTTTTGAGTCCATCCATCATTCTGTTTTCATTACTGTATTAACATCATCAAATAAATTGAGTGAACCCTACATCTTTAAAACCGATGAGAATGAACAAATATTTTATAATCGTGATGAAATAAGAAAAACAATCCAATCAAATAAAGCTTTAGAAACAAAAAGTGTAATCTATTTTCCGATTAAAGGACTTGACGAGAGTCTCGGAGTAATTGGGATCACCTGTATGAATTCTTCCTTACCAATAGAGCAAAAAAGTTTTGTTGAAGCCATTTCTATGCAGCTTGCACTTGCAATGGAACGTGAAAAAATTTTGGAAAAACAGCAGAAAGCCCAAGTTGAAATGGAAAGAGAAAAACTTAGAGGAAATCTTCTTCGTGCAGTATCACATGATTTACGTACACCTTTAACAGGAATTTTAGGATCAACAACCACTTTACTCGAACACGAAGAAACACTTGAAAAAGATGTGAAGAGACAATTACTAGTTGATATTCTTGAAGATTCTAAATGGCTTATCCGTTCTGTCGAAAACATATTAAGCATCACTCGAATGGAGGATGGTAAAGTTTCAATTAATAAAAATATTGAATTAGTGGAGGAAGTCGTTAGTGAGGCAGTATTAAGAATAAAAAAACTTGACATTAACCATGAAATAAAAATAACTATACCAGACGAACCTATAATGATTCCAATGGATGGAATATTAATCAAACAAGTAATGATAAACTTGCTTGATAACGCAATTAAATATACGCCTTACTATTCTACTATTAAAGTGAAAATCTTTC
>JAUZPL010000016.1 GCA_030705955.1 Bacillota bacterium
CTTAAAGTTTTTCGAATTAAAAATAAAAAGTAACCCCAAAAGAATAGCCAAATTCAATATAGTACTACTTGCATATATTAATTGAGATAATACACTATGCTCCTTCGAAACATCTAAAATGGGTTTAACAATAAATGCCCAACTGATGGAAGAAGCAATTGAAATGATGATAAGTGTATCGTAAACCAATTTAAAAATTTTAGAAATACTACTATTTGTGAGAAGAAAGTTAAATGCAACAAATATAAAAACACGCATTAAAATCCAAAAAATATCACAAATACCAGGAAGGCGGGGATATACAGGGTATTATTCAAAAAATAGATTATTTAAAAAGCCTAGGAATTAGCGGAATTTACTTTACACCTATCTTCAAGGCCTTTTCAAACCATAAATACGATACGATTGATTATATGGAGATTGATCCACAGTTTGGAACAAAGGAAACCTTTAAAGAGTTGATTTCGGTTTGTCATAAGAATGGAATAAAGGTCATGCTTGATGCTGTATTTAATCATAGTGGTTTTTACAGTGCACAGTTTCAAGACATGCTAAAAAATGGAGAAAACTCTAAATATAAAAATTGGTTCCATATACATGAGTTCCCATTGGTCACAGAGCCAAGGCCAAATTATGATACATTTGCCTTTACTCCCTTTATGCCAAAGCTAAATACGGAAAACCCAGAGGTAAAGGAATATTTATTAGAGGTTGGTCGTTATTGGGTTAGAGAGTTTGATATCGATGGCTGGAGACTTGATGTTGCCAATGAGGTAGATCATGCCTTTTGGCGTGACTTTCGTCGAGAGATAAAAGCCATTAAACCTGATTTATATATTCTCGGGGAAATTTGGCATGATTCAATGCCTTGGCTTCGCGGTGACCAGTTTGATGCCGTTATGAATTATCCTTTTACAACCAATATTCTCAATCTATATGCAAAAGGGACCATTACAGTGAAGGAATTCATTGAAAATATGGTTCATGTCATTCATATGTACCCTAAAAATATTAACGAGGTTGCCTTCAACCTTGTAGGAAGCCATGATACCCCTAGAATATTGACTGAGTGTGACGAAGATATTGACCGCTTAAAGCAAATTTATACTTTATTATTGACGTTTATTGGTACTCCTTGCATTTATTATGGGGATGAAATTGGAATGACAGGTGGACAGGACCCTGGCTGTCGAAAATGTATGGAATGGGATCAGGAGAAACAAAATCTTGACCTTTTCAGACATATACAAAAGTTGATTCAACTACGAAAGGAAAACCCATTGCTTGCAAACGAAGGAGAGCTGTCTTTTATTTCTCCAGAATACCATGACACCTGTCTCGCTTATACAAAGTCAACCAGTGGGAAAACTGCTGTGGTAATCTTAAATTCTAGCAATAACGAGACTGAGTATGTATTGCCGAATAGCTTAAATGGAAAAAGAATAAAAAATCTTTGGAATCAAGAAGAATTGGACTTTTCCAGTAAAGAGACATACATTCAATTAGAGGGTAATGGGTTTGCTATATTAGAGATATTATAAAGAAAACTTGGCTAGCGCCAAGCCTTAGCGCAGGCGATTGCCTAGTTGCACTTATGTGTTCAGAATTTATGGATATAAATTCTGATTAGCTAAGAAAAGGGACATTCTATTTTTTAGAATGTCCTTTTTCGTATTCTGCCCTAGTTTAACTATAGTAGCCAACCAGCTTTATACATAAATAGTAAAAAACTTTGACATACTGATAGAAATAATGTAAATTATGAAATATACGAACGTTTTTGTTCAACTATAATTTAATATTCGTGTTTAGGAGTGTACCTCATGGAAAATGTGTTTGATTACGAAGATATTCAATTGATTCCAGCAAAATGTGTAGTAAATAGCCGATCTGAGTGTGACACCACTGTTAACTTTGGTGGACGTACTTTCAGACTTCCTGTAGTACCTGCAAATATGCAAACCATCATTGATGAAAAAATTTCTATTTTTCTTGCTGAAAATGATTATTTTTATATTATGCATCGCTTTGAACCAGAAAGACGAATCGCTTTTATTAAAAATATGAAATCACGTGGGTTATTTGCCTCCATTAGTGTTGGGGTCAAAGAAGACGAATACGGTTTTATTGAACAACTAGCTGAAGAAAATCTTATTCCAGAATATATTACGATTGATATCGCGCATGGTCATTCCAATGCAGTTATAGAAATGATTCGTCATATAAAGAAACACTTACCTCAAAGCTTCGTTATTGCAGGAAACGTTGGAACTCCAGAAGCAGTTAGAGAGTTAGAACACGCTGGTGCTGATGCAACAAAAGTTGGTATAGGTCCTGGAAAGGTATGTATTACTAAAATTAAAACGGGTTTTGGAACAGGCGGCTGGCAATTGGCGGCCCTGCGTTGGTGTGCTAAAGCTGCAAGTAAGCCTATTATTGCAGACGGAGGGATTCGTACACATGGTGATATTGCTAAATCTGTAAGGTTTGGTGCATCTATGGTCATGATTGGTTCATTATTTGCCGGACATGAAGAATCTCCTGGAGAAACGATCGAAAAAGATGGAAATCTTTATAAGGAATACTTTGGATCGGCTTCTGAATTTCAAAAAGGCGAAAGAAAAAATGTAGAAGGCAAAAAAATGTTCGTAGAACATAAAGGTCCTTTAATTCATACATTAGTCGAAATGGAGCAAGACCTTCAATCCTCTATTTCTTATGCAGGAGGAAACAAGCTCGAGGCTATTCGTAATGTTGATTATGTAGTTGTTAAGAATTCTATCTTTAATGGTGACAAGGTTTATTAAGCGATATTAATTTTAAAAAAGGGAACCAAAGCACCTACTTATTGGTACATTGGTTCCTTTTTAATTACCACAAATCTAAATTTCACCATTTTTTGCTATATTTCCATACCACTTTGTTTCAGCCACTCAAAATCTTCTTTTTCTTCAACACCCTCTGCCAGCGGTTTTGTCCCTATTTCCAAGGCTTTTTGTAAAAACTGTTGAGCGACTTGCTGTTTTTTTAGGTCAGTAGCAACCCCTTGTACAAACTTCATATCCAATTTCATGTACTGCCCTATTTCATTTGCCAGTTGGGTTGTGGATTGCAGACAAAACTGCGGAGAATAAATAGATGTTGGAATAAAATTAATAAAAGCCTTTATATTTGTATTTTTTAAAATGGCTGCATGCCTTACAGCTGTCATCCTACATAACCGGTCCAAAGCATACAACCGTCCACGGCTTTTTGCAGCCTCAAAAATTTTATTTGGATAAATGAGCGATCCATCCTCTTTTATAAATCTGGACAAAAGTTCATAAGCAAAAGTCTCTCCTTGTGCATTAACAATTGGTTGAAAATAGCAGGTAATTAATTGACTTTTAATGACTTCATCGATCCAGTTCATCTCAAGTATTCTCTCCAGCTCTGAAAACAGCTGCCACTCTTGGCTTTTTATACGAAAAAATGCTTCATTGGGGTTCATATGATCCATATGAGAATACTCAATAGCACATCCCCCTATACTAACAGTAACGAATTGGCTGGCATTTGAGTTGGGATGCCCAATTTTCATTTCCTCAACCTTTTTACAAAGGCCTTCTGCCAGTGAAATGGCTCTTTCCTTATTTGTGTTTGGTAATATAATACAAAACTCTTCTCCCCCAATACGACATACAAAGTCAGTATCTCTTACATTTCCTTTCAATGTATTTGCGACTAGAATTAGGCATTCATCCCCCTCTTGGTGGCCATATGAATCGTTATATTTCTTGAAATAATCAATATCAATGACCAATAAAGAAAAAATTTCATGATGCTGTAAGTACTTTTTATATAAAATTTTCAACTGTGTATTGAAAAACCTACGATTCCCAAGACCAGTTAATTCGTCAGTATAAATGGTTCTTTGTAATGACTTTTTTTCTTTTTCAAGTTTCATTAACTGCTGCTTTTGTTTTGTCACATCACGTGATATACATATGATTTCCTCATCATCCCCATCAATCGACAATACCTTTTGGCTTCTGGTTTCAAACCAAACTTAGAAATAGGAAGAAGTAGTCATTTTTAGAAAAACTAGTATAAGTGAACTATACATATTCCATTTTTTCTCAAAAATCTAGTAAATTTCAGTCTCCAAACTTTTACAATAATCGACATATTTACCCAATAAAATTAGGTCTTTTATAATATTTTATACCATTTTGTCTGTGTTAATATTTTCTATAAGAATAGGTCTTTAACCTTAAAAAATAATTAGGGGATGATATTTTGGTAAGTGAAATGGAAAAAAAGGGGATTAGTTGGTTTAAAGGGGTCCTGTCTAGCCAAAACCAATTAGATAAAAATGATACAGAAAATACTGTCTTAACTAAAATAGAACCAGAGGAGTACTCCGATACCTTGAAAGAACCTGAGCAACCTATTTCAGAAAATAGTAAACTATTGTTTTCAAAAAATAATCAGGAAAAAGTAGTTTTAGATGTTATGGTTTCTCTAGAAAATTTACTTAAAGAACGCCAATTGCTCTCCTATAAAAATAAAGGACTTGAGGACCAAATATATACAGCAAATGAGACAATTAATCGTTTTAAGCATGATCAAATTAAGAAGGATCACCTTTTACAAGAAAAAAGTAAGGAAATCCGTGAATTAGAAAATAATCTAACCAATAAACAGATGAGGTATGATCAGCTCCTAGAAGATTATAAGGAGTACCAGCTTACATCTAATATGGAGTATGAAGAAATTTCAAGTAAATTTGAAACTGAATCGGCTAAATACAACAAACTCTATGAGGAATCTACAAATTCTCAATACCAAAGTATGTTAAAAATGAATGATTTGGAAGATAAAATTAGAAAACTAGAAATAGAAAATCAAAAATACATTGAACAATATCAAAAAATTGTTAATGAAAAAATGGAATTAATGCAAACCATAAATGATTTTACCGAAAGAATGTCCTTCTCTTTCTCAACAAAAGCAACAGCTTCAAACTTAAAATAGACTTTTATGCCAATAGTTATTTTCTACTAGAGAAGGGAGAACAACCCATGTCAGTCTACAATGGAAAGATGCTTGAACTAGTAGCTATTGAAAAAAGTAACGAAAAAGTATATTTACACATGAATTTATCCATTGAAACAGAAGTAGAGTTTTTTTTGGAAATTGATCATGATACGGCAAAAAATTTAATTGATCAGCTTATGTTTGATCAAAATCATAAATTCAGATTATCGTTACATACAACACTGGATCCTGCCAAAAATCAATATATGGGCTCCATCACAAAAACGTACACTGATAAGAGTGAGCGAATTTATTTTGCATGTTCAGAAGATTTCGAGAATCATTTAGCCTTTATTAGAAACATTCAAAATATAAATGATTTATATACATTACCGTTCTTATCTTTCAAACCATTAGAAAAGAAGACTGAATTACAAAATAAAGCAGGGGTTTCCATGAGGTTCAAGCTTCCAATGAAGTGGGTACGGGTTGCCATTACGAGTATTATCTTTTTTATATTATTTGGATATACAAATAATGCATATTTACATTCAGATTCCATTAGTAGGACAACTTTTGCCAATGCAGAAGCTAAGACACCTGAAGTTATCATAAAAAACAAAAAGGATGAAACCACTTCACCAACTGCAAATTTAGAAAAAGAGCATTCTATTCATTCAAGCCTTCCTTTTATAAAACTTAATGATTTCTCAATCTACAAAGTTCCAACTGGTTATGTATCTCTTACATTCGATGATGGTCCTTCTAAATATACGGAAAGAATTGTTGATATTCTAAAGAAATACAAGGTTGGCGGCACTTTTTTCTTTATAGGGGTAAATGTAAACAAATATCCTGACTATGTTCGATATGTTCACTCAAATGGATATTCAATTGGTAGCCATTCGATGAATCATTTAGAAATGTCCAAACTTTCATATGAAAAACAAGAAAGCGAACTCCAGCAATCTAGTATGGCAATAGAGGCTATTACAAATGAAAAAGTAACCCTTTTTAGACCACCATATGAAGCGTTAAATGAACAGACAAAGGAAGTTGTTGCCCAATACCATGATAAGATGATCCTTTGGAACAAGGATACGGAAGATTGGAAAACCCGTAATGCAGAAAAAATATATAATTACATTCATAGCACCAAGGCCTCCGGTTCAATCATTCTTTTACATGAATCTCAACCGGTCATTGATGCTCTACCAAAAATTATTGAGGATTTGCAAAGACAGAGTCTAAAAATAATTAGTTTACAATGATATTATAGATTTGAATTCTTTCAAAAAAAAAAAACAGTAGAGTTTCCAATTACTCTACTGTTTTTTGATCCTCTTCACATTTTTTTAGTAATCTTTTACTTGAACAGAAGCAAAAATACCTTCGTTTTCATGATAGTTTACATCCACCAGTAAACGGCTCGGATCGAAGTTATGGTAGTCACGGAGATACACTGCAACGGCATCTATCAAATCCTGCTCATTTAGATTAACGGTTCTGTCATGGACGAGTGCTGTTGCAAAGAAGCCATTTGAAGGATTAAAAGCCAAATCTACATCCACTTTTTCCGGGTTGGTATATTCCTTTGCAGCCATATACACACAAACACTATCCACAATATCCTGCTCATTCAATAACAATTCCACTTAAAATCCCCCTAATACCTTCTTCTAGTAAAAATGCCTTTAAGAATTCGAATAATAATAAGAAGGATTACTATGTCTATTAAAAATCCAAACATTGAGAACCCATAGGAGTGACCATAAAAATGTCCGCCGAACGGATGAAACATGCTTCCAAAAAATGTACCGGCTCCAAATGCAGCAGCATGGCTCCAAAAACCACCTCTATTTGTAGGGTAGCTTCGCGTGTATGACCGTGTTCCGGATACTTTGTTTGATGGGGATTTGTAACCTGAATGGTAGGTGCTTGACCTTGTTGTGGTTGAATGGGAGCCAAATGAAGAACTACGGCTAAACGAACTATGCCCACCACTAAACCCCCTTGCCTCAGAAATATGAGGCGCAACAAGACTGAATAGTAAAGCAAATACAATAATTAATTTTTTCATTCTTATATTCTCCTATCTTAAATATGAAAATACGAAAAATCATTAGGGATATAAACATTCTACGGTTTACTTTAAAAAAGGATTCAAAAACCTCAACAAAATTTTGCCCTTTTTAGTGTACTCTAAAAACTTACCTATTGGCAGGTATTTATATTTCCAGATACAATATTCATGTAAAAAATAACAAATTGTTCAAAAAATTTACTATTAGGAAGAGGATATCTATGGATTATATAATTCAAGGAACTACTATGCAATCTTTACAGCTCCAACTTGAAAGAGGCGACTCCATATACAGTGAAGCGGGCTCCCTCCTTTCAATGTCCACAACGATTAAACTTGAAACAAATTTCACTGGGGGGATAGGTGGAGTATTCAAACGTGTCATTACAGGAAACACAGCAGTGTTGAATCATTTCAAAGCAATGGATGGAGATGGTCAGGTTTCGTTTAGTGCCCGCATGCCTGGTCACATCGTTCCATTACAGATGGAGCAATACCATTCAGTGCATGTGCAGCGACACAGCTTTTTATGTGCTGAGGAAACGGTTTCTCTAGATGTTGTGGGAAACATGGGTTTAACAGGATTTTTTGGTGGAAATGGGCTCATTTATAACAAACTATATGGAAGCGGGTTGGCTTTCATTTCAGTAGATGGTGAAGTCAATGAACTCGACCTTGAACAGGGGGAGACTATTTTAGTGCATCCAGGTCATCTTGCTGCATATGATTCAAGAGTGTCATTTGAATTAATGCGACTTAAAGGATTTAAAAACATGTTCCTTGGCGGGGATGGAATGTTCTTAGTGAAACTTACTGGAGCAGGCAAGGTTTGGTTGCATACATTAAGTTTGCACGGACTAGCTGAGGTCATGGTCCAATATATGCCAGCACGAGGATAATAGTTGAACTAAAAACAGAAAAGGGAATCAAACCTTCACTTGATTCCCTTTTCACTATTTAACTGATCCTTGCATCACACCCTTAATTATGTATCGCTGACCAATCATATACATGATCAAGATAGGGAGTACTGTCATGAGAATAGCAGGAATCAGCAGTTCCCAGTTGTTCATATAGGTTCCACTGAATACTTTCATTTTAACTGGCATGGTATAAACATTTTCTTCATTTAAAATTAAAGAAGGAAGCAAGTAGTCATTCCATATCCATAAGACATTTAGAATTGCAATTGTAACTGTTATCGGTCTAAGCATGGGGAGAACGATAATAAAAAACGTTTGGATCGTATTGCAGCCATCAATTCTAGCAGCTTCTTCAATCTCAACTGGAATGGATTTTATAAACCCATGAAAAATAAAGATAGAAAGAGCACTTCCAAGACCGATATAAAAGATAATCAATAAAGGAATTGGCAACGTATCAATCAATTGAAGCTTCGCACCATATATGTAAATAAGCGGAATCATCAGTGATTGAAACGGAATGACCATGGAAGCAACTAAAATAGTAAAAAATGTTTTATTATATTTCGTTGGTTTTCTGACTAGGTGATAAGCCGCCATTGCCGAGAAAAATACAATAAAGATTGTGCTTAGGGTTGTAATCATAAACGTGTTCTTAAATGTCACCAAAAAATTCATCTTATCAACTACATCTACAAAGTGCACAAAATTCCAATGTATAGGCAGAGAAAAAGGATTCGTTAAAATATCCCCGTTATTTTTGAATGAATTGATAATCAGCAGAAAAAAAGGAAATATAAAACAAACAAAGGCCACAAAAGAAATGATATAGGCAAAAGTGGAGGTCAGCATTCTTTTTGTACTCATTATGCTTCCACCTCCATTTTTTTACTTGAATACACTTGGATTCCTGTGACAACAGCAACAATGATAAATAGAATAATAGCCTCTGCTTGACCTGTCCCATAATTTGATTCAATAAAGGCTTTATTTACTACATGCATGGAAACCATCAAGGTACTGTTGAAAGGCCCACCTTTCGTTAGAGAAAAATTCAAGTCATACACCATAAACGCATTTTTTAAAGACAAGAAGATTGTAACCACAAAAGAAGGCACCATTAAAGGAAGTGTCACATTCACAAGTCTTCGAAACGGACCAGCCCCATCAATGGTGGCGGCTTCAATAAGATCTCTTGGAATACTGATTAATCCTGCGATAAAAATGATCATCATATATCCGGATGTTTGCCAAATGGTAACAATAACAAGTGCCCAAAAGGCCATATGCGGGTCACCCAGCCAGCCGAGCTTCAGCCACTCGATCCCAAGTTTTTCCCCCATGGCAGGTAATGATTGTACAAATACAAATTGCCATATATATCCAAGAACTAAACCGCCAATCAAGTTTGGAGTGAAATAAGCTGTTCTCATAGAGTTTTGAATTCGAATTCCAGATGTCACTAAATAGGCTAACCCGAATCCGACCAGATTGACAAAGAAGACTGTAGCAACAACAAACTTAAGTGTTAACCAAAGTGAGCTCCAGAAATCAGCATCCTTTATTGCATTTACATAATTTAGTATCCCTGAAAATACTAAAGGATCTGACGGAGTATCCATTTTATTTAGCGTTAGATAAATCCCATATATGAATGGGACAAGAACTGTGATAGCAAAAAAAATGGTGGTTGGTCCCAGGAATAACACTGCATTGCCCCAATTTGCTAAAGCTTTTTTTCGATGCTTCATTTGCTTCACATCCAATCTAAAATTAAAACAAGTGGGCGAGATAGTTACTTACCCGCCCACTTTAGTTCTTCCTTCATGTCTAATCAAATCAAACCTTATTGTTGATGGGATTTGTAGTAGTTTTCAAATGCTTTTGCTAAGTCTGCTCTAGATTCTTGTTTTGCAATATACTTCTGAACTTCTGGTCCAATGGTTGTTGGCCAATCACCAGCATTGATATAGTTAGTGCTAAACGGCATTGTCTTTCCTTGTGCAATTGCGTTACTAATTGCCACACCTAGCGGATTCGTTACTTTGTTTGAATTATTTTTAAACGCTGAAATAACTTGAGCTTTATTTACAACAAAATCTTTTCCTTTCTGATCATAAACCAGCCAATTAAGGAACTTTTTAGCTGCATCCTGTTGTGCTACAGAAGCCTTTTTATTGATTACCAATACTTGAGTTGGACCTACGGCAATTTTATTATTTAATGGATTATCTGCATTATTATCGATTGGAATTGGCATGAATCCGAAGGTATCTCCTGCCACTGCATGCAATGAATCAAAAGCCCAGTCACCATTAAATAGGATAGCAGAATCTCCTTTACCAACAGCTACGTGTGCAGCATCATAATATTGTCCAAGAGGGCGAGCGCCGTACTTGTTATAAGCCTTTGAAGCTAAGATATCCATAGTGTCATAGTAGCCATTCCACACAGCATTTTTGGTATAGTCAAAGGTACCAGATTTCAACTGGTCTACAATAGTATTAGGATCATCTGCTTGATCTAAGAAAAGTGAACTGTAGTGGTTACCTACTGACCAAGCTTCTGTTTGATAAGCGATAGGATACTGAATGCCAGATGCCTTCATCTTGTCAAGAAGAGCCTTTAATTTATCCTGAGTGTTAATAGTGAATGGATCAAATGTTCCACCAACTGCTTTATCAAGTACTTTTTGATTATAAACTAATCCCATACCCTCAACGGCAAATGGGAAGCCAATGACCTGGCCGCTAGAGTCTTTAAGCGCATCATTTGTATCAGCGTTCCATTTTTCCTTTGAAAGGTCAATTCCTACATCTTTGTATTTATTCAAGGCAGAATACGGGTCAAACATAGCCATAGTAACTGTTTTCCCAGAAGCGGTGAGTTTATCATATACATTCAATGTATCCCCAACAGCCACAGAGTCTACTTCAACCTGAATGTTCTTATTTGTTGCCATAAAGTCCTTTGCAGCTTGTTTGAACTGAGCGTCAATTTCACCTTTACCATTGGTGATAATAATTTTTACAGGAGAGTTTGAACTTGATTCCTTATTGGATGAACTTCCGCCACAAGCAGCTAACGATAGTGTCAAAGCAGCTGCAATTCCAACCATTGCAGACTTTTTAAACAAACCTATCGTTTTATTGAATTTACTCATTTCATCAGCCCCTTTTTTTATCCTATTAACAGAAAAAATAGCCTACAATATAAAATATTACGTGTACCTTGAAAATACGCCTATTAAGTTTATGAAAGTTATGATCAGATTAAAAATTTCACTTAAAAGATTGAAATATTAGCTGACACCAGACATCAACCGTCTCAAGTAAGAAAAATAAGAGTTATAGATAATTTAATAACAAAAATTTATAGTATAATATCACCATTGTTATAGTTGGACTAAAATAGGAGGATTCCATATCTTGGAGCAATTTGATGAAGCAGTTATGAAAGCAAAAGTGATTCTTAATAAAAGTCATACCGTTTTAATTGTTCCTTTTACCTATGGGAAGCAGTACGTACATATTGGAAAGGAACTTACCGAAAACGGCTGGGAGATTTGTGATTCACAGAATCGAAAAAATATTTTAGAGCATATAAATATTCTTATTCCTAACAACCCGGAAAAAAAGAGAAATGGAGCTATAGGGTGCGAGTATGTCTTAAATAGAAACTTTAGAGAAAAGCATCAACTTCCCAAAAATGAATCTCATAATCTTTACCTCATAATCGACCAAAAAAGGAAATTTAGTTTTAAGATTAGTAAAATATCTCTTTTTTTGTTTGAAACCCAAGTAGGATTCCTTACTTATGAAATTATGCATACAGATCCAAGTCTAGACTCTATCATTATGACCAATTACTATCTTAAGCACCTTAATCATTTATATAAAGGTTCTCTTTTTTCTCAGAAGGAATATCATTTTGCTTCTGCTTCCATTGATGCACTCACCGAAAACGACCGAACCTTATCTTCCATCACCTTTAGTCTATTAGGTGAATGCAATGTTACAAGCTATTTCGCTTCGGTCACAAATGAGCCGGAAAATGCCCTTGTTTACAATACCATTCTTCTAGATGAAAACTTTAACTTAGGGGGAAATAGTGAGGAACAGCTTGGAAAATATATATTTTACCTGCGAAGGACTTTTAAAGAGTCCTATAAACCAGCACCCTCTGAATTAGAATTAACCCATAACACACAAATTCTACAATTATTTGAAAATAGCTTCTGGGGTGTTTCATTGGAGGGGCTGAGTAATGTAGTTTATTTGACTAAAGACCCTACTACAAATCAATTTTTCCAAGATAACTACCAAACAAACTTAGTTCATTCTTATTTCTATTTATATATGATTGCACTTCATCAGCGTTATGCTTTGCTATCATTAAACCAGCATGCCCAGGAATTACCTGTTTCGGAATCTTTAAATATAGAGGAATTTGAAGAGATTCAAAATGCAAGGAAAAAGATTAACTATTTTATTCTCCGCTGCTTCTTTAAACATGTTTCCAGTGTTACCCATCAGCAAAGGCTTTACGAACTGATTGAAAATACTTTGCAAATTGAAGCATTAAAAGAAGATCTCCGTATAGAATTAGAGGCGCTTTCATCAGTAGCTGAATTACAGCAATATTATCGAATAAAAGAAAACGAAAAAGAAGAAAAAAGATTGAAAGCCGTGCTAGAGGAGCAAAAGGAAACGGAGCAAATGAATCAAGCAATAAGAGACAAAGAAGAACAAGAGCGAAGAGAAAGGCATGCAGATACATTTTTGCTTTATTCTACTATTTTTGTCGTAATTTCTACAATAACTGGAGCTTGGTCCATCCTAACCGATTTCTTTGTAAAAAATAAACAGCCATTATTTCATTTCTCAGCAGATATCATGTTATTAATTGTTTCCATTTTATTTATTGCTTTGGGGTTCATTTCATACAAACAAATCCAAAACAAGTGGAAAGTAAAATCATAAAAAAACCCCATCCAGACTTCTGTTTGGATGGGGTTTTTCCAATTACTCTACTTCTTTGCATTTTTCAAAGTATGATTGAAGCTGGATAATAGCTGTTTTGATACTCGGGCAAAATTGTTCTACGAACTCCTCTGGGGAGATACTCTTAATGTCCTCAAGTGTTTCAACAGCCTGATTTCCATCAAAGTTAAACAACCGGATCCCTAGTCTTAATTTATTGGGATATTCACCAAAAAGAATTCCTGGTATCACGACTAAATTAACCTTTTCTAAAATATCAATTGTCAATTCCAAATTGGTTCGGATCCCCTTTAATTCAAGGGCATCTCGATAATTTTCAAAATCAATATATACCTCATATGCATCACTTGACACATGATAGTCAATATCGGATATAGCATTAAGCTGCTGCTTCACATATGTGCCTATATGACGGTAGATTGAATTACATTTTTTTAGAACGTTATGGAAACTTGATTGATGCTGATAATATTGTAATGCAAGATGTTCCATTATTCTTGGCAAAGCACGATTCGCTGACTCGCTTAAAAATGAGATAGTATCATAAACGATATCCAATGTTTTTGGGAAAAATATTGTTCCCATTTTATATCCATCCAAGGATAAGTATGGAGAAAGTTCCGTTACAAGAATGCTGCTATCTGCTAGGTTTTCCATCAAGTAGGAAAATACCTCTTTTTTACTCTCATTAATTCCATCTAAAATAATTAAAATACCGTGACGTTTACAAATATCAGTAAATGCCAATATTTCTTTTTTGTCCCACTCTAGCCAAAAGTCATGGCTTGAATGATTAAGCAGCAATTTCTTAGGGTTTTTCCCTTCTGCTTTTGCCCTAAGAATAACCTCTTCAAATTCATTTGGTGAAGTAATCTTTACTCCATTAAAATATAATGGAACATGGATGACCTGATCCTCCATTTTTCTAGCCATTTTGATAAAAGATTGTGGAGCTGGAATTGGCAGCAACAAATCTCCTTCAACGGCTAATAAAATATTAAATATCATTCCCTCTAAATCTTCACTTACCATGACAAGCTTTTCACTACCCGCCTGAAAGATATCCCCATAAAAGTTTAAAGCCTTCTCTTTCAACTCTTTCAAGTGGAAGGATTGATGATCATAGCTCATTTGACTAAAGAACATATCTCTTAATAAATATTGAAAATAAAACGGCGATTTTTCCAACCCTAAGTGATAGATATTCTGTCCGGATTCTTGCTTGTGTTTGGAGATTGATTCGATCAACGAAACATCGCTTGTAAAATGATTAAACCGTTTCCGAACGTTAATCGTATATGATAGATCTTTAATCACTTTCTCAATAACGGAGTCCTGTTTGAGTAAATCACTGATGAAGTACTTCACTACTGCCTTGCCATTCAAATCATTTTCAAAGTTTTTATCTAGTGATGAAAGTAGGCTCTCATCCCTTGTTAATAATGCAATTTTCGGCATATCATCAACTAAGAAATTTTGATTGTGAAAATAAATAATCCCATATGGATTCCCCATCTTTTTTCCAGAGAAGAAAGTAATATTCGGAAATTCGCTGCGTACAATATAAATTTCTAGTTTTGTTTCAAGAATGGTTGGGATCCTTTCATGCAGCCTCCTCATAAAGGTTAGAAAATTATCTAACCTTCGACTAAAAGTTTGTAGATCATCCGCATTATTTGGGTTTCCTAGGAAGAATAAATATTTTGTTTTCTTTAGCATCGTATTTTCATATCGTATTTTATGCTTTTCTACTAAACCATCTAAATTCGTTTCCTTTTCAAGCTGAAAAGGAGCATTATAAGCATAATACACATCCTCAAAGTTTTCCCATATTTGCGGACTTTCTGCAGGACTCACCATTTCATAAACTCTAGCAGTTTCTTTTCCTGAAAAGGAATTTTGACTTTCAGCTATGTAATCCCCTTCTGAGTATGTTTGTTTTACGGAAAGTTTCTCCGTATTAATCTCAAAAAATGATTGATAAATAGCCTTTGGATCAGAGGGTTCATAGAAATAATTACTTGGGAACCCATTATAACCTACATGATTTTCTTTTAAATCTCCTAGGAACAAAAGATTTCGATTATTCTCTTTACGATCAAATGTATATATTATAAACGGATTTAAAGATAAGGTTGGAACAATTCTTTTTTCACCTGTCATTGGGTCTTCTACTTCATCACAAAGATATACCTGTTCAGGGTCGAAGACCTTAGTATCCACAAATGTATGCCGCTCAAAGTCAATATGTCTTCCAGAACTCACATATAATTCATGATGGAATTGCTTATCTTGATATTTTACCCGTTCAAGATACGCTAATTTCTTCGAATGAAATAACTCAATATCATCTAAAAATTCTATTAGGATATCAATAATGATCTGATTATGCTGCTGATACTCGTAATAATTTGAAATATCTCCATGACCATAAAAAGCATTCCGATATGTCACAAGCATATCCAGAATATCAAATAAACGAATCGTTGAACTATTTGGTCTTCTAATCATATACTTCGGCTTAATTTGCTGAATAATATCGAACAGTTTTTTTCTACTTCTTTGAAGGGATTCAAGACCTTTTCTCTCTGTCCATACCTTATCAATGATTAAAGAAGTATTAGGTAGTTCATTAGGATCAGGATAACTAGATAAATCTGAAAGTAACACACGTAGAACTTCCTTCCAATCCCCGAAGCTTGGTGTCTGTAAAAAAGGAGCAATCTTTGTTAAAAGCAATTCTTTTTCTTTTAGCGGGATTGACGCAGCTTCCTTCAATTCAGCAATAAGAATATAGGAAAGAAACTTTGGAATCATTTCCATTAAGCTAATAAGACGCGCATGCTTATTATCTTCCTCACTTCTTATTAAATATAGGTATTTGGCAATGGAATAAAATGATTTTTGTTCCACTTCTCTTAACTTTTTATCATGCCGCTCGGTCATTATCATATTATTTCTGAAACCTCCAATCCCTACTAATCGAGTAAAAATAAAACAGCCCTATATAAATTAAATTGCATATAATCGTGAAGACTAAGAACGCCAATTTGGCGAAATCCCTTATTCTCATGAAAAAGAATAGACGGTTCATTTTTCATAGGCTCAATCGCTACACAAGCAACAAGGCTTTTTCCAGAATTATTTTCACGAAGATAATCATATAGCCCTGAGGCAATACCTTTCCTCGCAAAAGCCGATTGAACAGCCACCTGTTTAATATAGACTACATTACTCAAATCAGCAGACTCGTTAAATTTAGTATGCTCCCGCCGTAATTTAGGGTAGGAGTCGTTAATCCATACGTAACCGACTATCATATCCTTATGTACAGCAACATAAAATTCGTGAATATGCTCTCTGACATCATCAATGACCAATTCACGAATTAAGAAACTCCCATTCTCATGTCTTGCTTCTCTATTAATATATTCCTTTGAAATATCAATTATTTGCTTAACATCCCACTCTTCCCCTTGTCGAAACTTGACCACAATACCCGCCGCCCTTTATAACAAAATTTTAAAACTATTTTACCATATTTCTTCCTAAGAAAGTGAAATTTGAAAATTTGTGGTTACGAGGAAAATGAAACACCATATCAGAAGAGAAGGTCTTAAAAAAATGTCCATGTAGGCGATGCTTACGTTTGCTGCCATGAATTTGAAGAAACTGGCAACTTGGACTTGGCGTATTGCTTGAGGTAGACTTAAAAAGCTTCTTATCAGTTTTTTTGAGTCAATTATTTGAAGTACACTAGTTGATTGGAGCGGAAATCAACCTATTTTCTATTATTCCTATCAAAATGACAAAAGGCATCTAGAGCGTGCTCTCGATGCCTTTTGTCGACAATCTGCAATGCCGCCTTAAAATGAAAGGCGGCATTGCTTACCTAAAAAAGTGATTACTCAACTACTTTAACCATTGTTACGAGCCCACCCATATGCATACTATCTTCTGCGTTCATTGTATGATCCAATATGTGGCATTGGAACAACCAAGTACCGAGGGCATCTGCTTTAAAAGCAATATCATACATTTCACCTGGACCGATCGAAAGTGTGTTCATTTCTTGCGTGTCTTTTGAAGGCTGGCCGTCTTTAGCAATCACCTGAAAATTCATCCCGTGCAAATGCATGGTATGGTATTCCGTCGGATCAATATTGATTAATCGAATCCTGACAGTTTCCCCTATTTTTACGACTATCGGCTGTGTGTACGGATAGCTGCGTCCATCAATGGTATAATAATTTTCCTCATCTTCCATGGTGCTGTTTACATGAAAACCACTTAAAACCATTGTGTAATCATGATCATATTTTACCTCAGAGCTAGGGTTCCTTGGATCAATAATAAATGCCCCATATAACCCACTTCCAACCTGTTTCATGTCGTCATACATGGAATGATACATATATGTTCCAGGGTGTCCTACTGTAAACTCATAAGTAAATGATTTTCCAGGTTCAACCGCTAATTGGGTAACATCCGGTATTCCAGCCATATTATTTGGAACTTGCATCCCATGCCAGTTAATCGTCGTCGGCTCAGGAAGCTTATTCACTAATTTAATTCTAACATGATCACCTTCCGTTACACGGATCGTTGGGCCTGCTACCTGACCATTAAATGTCCAGGCATTTGCAATGACTCCCTTCACTGGTTCCCACATATGTGGTTCTGCTACTAATGTGAACTCTTTTACTCCATCTTGAGAAATGTGCGGGGTAAGACCTACACCATTGAACACATCTTTCACTTTTGACGCTTCTGCATTGAATTCATCGATTGCAGCCATGTCCGTCAATTCATCCTTTTTTCCATTAGAATCAGGATTTTTCAAGAAGTCGTTTAGTACTTGGATCAATTGTTCATCCAATTTCGATAGTACTTGCTTATCAAGTGGTGCAGCGCTTGAACCTGCTATGATTGGATTCAAATATTTTTCAATATTTTCATATAAGTCCGGATGCTTCGGTTTTACACTGTCCTCAAAAGAGGCCCATGTATTTTCTAATTTTGATCCTGTTTGTTTGATTTTTGCTTCATCCCCGATAGAAATTTCCTTCTTTAAATCTTTTGCAGCGGACAATAAATTTGTGATTCCTTTCTTGATTTCAGATATGGCAGAATCTTTCTTTGCGTGAGCCTCAGCTTTGGAAGTCTTTGATAAAGATGAATTGCCTACACATCCAGATAAAGCTACTGTGCTGACAATCACTGATACTAAAAGTTTATTTATGGTTTTTCGCATAGCATTTATTCTCCAAATTTATATTTTTTTACCGAGAATCATTCTCAATGAAATCCGAAAAATAAATTGCACTCTATTGGGTGCAATCTACTATTCTTTAATTAATAATGAAAATCATTCTCATTTATTACACGATTAGTTTATTCTAATCTAGGACTAGTGGTCAAGTGCTTTTTAAGAAAAAAAACAACAAAAACACAAAAATGTATATCGTATTTGCTGTAAATGAAGTAACAGAAGCTTTAAAATATGTATTTAATTTAACAATTGTTGAGGCCGATGCAATTTTAACTACTACTGCACTAAATGAATATCTGAGAAGAGATATTATCTATTCATACACCTTTATTATGTTTAATGTTTTTAAATTCATGTAGTGAGATAGGTGAATGTAATCTTTTAACTCAGTAAGCAATAAATATTTTCTTCATAAAGCACAATACATTGAAATTTTAAATGTGGATATAATAATTTACAAATCAGTATAATTAAGAGGGTGTTTATCTTGAAATTAGCAAAAAGCACTTGAAATATATAAGGAAAATAACAAAGATTTTTTTCATTCTTTACTAAGTTATTGAGGTGAATGTGTTGGATAAAGATAAGCTAAAACTTACATCTTCTGAAATTGGCTCCCTATGGGGAGAGTATGTAAATGGTACTATGGTTGATATAGTAAATAAATATATGTTTTCTATCATTGAGGATGAGCAAATAAAAGAAGTTTTTGCAGATGCTTTAGAAACATCCAAAAGGCAAAAAGATCAAATTAGTGCATTTTTGAAGAACGAGGGCTTTCCAGTTCCAATTGGATTTTCAGAATCTGACCTCTTTAAGGGGAAACAAAGATTATTCACGGATATCTTTTGTCTGAATTACCTACATATTATGACACTACATGGCTTGCTAGGCCATAGTACCTCACTAGGTGTTTCCGTGAGAAAAGACTTAAGGCTTTTTTATGATTCTTGTGATAATGATGCAAAAAGGATGTATCACCAAACGATTGAACTATTGCTCGAAAAGGGTAGTTTTCAAAAAGATCCTTTTTTTTATCCATCTGAAAATCCTGAATATATTTCAAGTAAAGATTTCACCGATGGATTTTTCGGGAAAGGTAGAAAATTAGCGGCAACAGAAATCATTTGTATCTCATTCAACCTAAAAAAAAGCATTATGGCAAAAACCCTTTCTATTGCATTCAGTCAAGTTGCACAAACAAAAGAAGTAAGAAAGTTTTTAACCGATTCCGAAAAAACGGCAGATGAACAAATTAAAGCATTTGCAAAAATAATGCAAGTAGACAACTTGCCCGTTCCAAAATCTTGGGAAACAGATGTAACAACCTCAACAGACTCGCCTTTTTCTGATAAATTAATGCTGTATCATATTGGATTCTTATTTCAAGCAGCACAAAATTACCATGGGGCAGGTCTGGCATCGGCAATGCGAACAGATCTTGTTACTACTTATGAGGGAACGATTTTAAAAAATCTTATAGTTACAAAAAAATGGTTTGATTTAATGGTAAAGAATAGATGGTTAGAACAACCGCCACTAGCTCCCAATAGAAAAGAAATTGCAAGTCAAATGTAGTAATCCGAGGATTATTATTAAACATAAAGAATTTTTTGACCAACCTCCAATTATTTTAGAGGTTGGTTTTTAATTAACAATAGTTATAGATATTATTTAGTGAGTTATATCTTTAGTTTGTTTAACGACTCTCTATCAAGCACAACTTCAACTCTCTGCTTTACCACTATTTGTGATACGATTTATTAATCTTTCTCACCTAGGAAATAATAGTTTATATTCAAGTAAGATTTCAATACATCAGTTTTAAGGTACTTCATGCTCTAACCCTAATGACTCAATAAAGTTTACAAAAGCCCTTACAACATTCCATTCCAAGGATTCCTTATGGTAATACATCCATGTTCTGCGTAAAATAGGATTTCCTTTTTGATCCTTTAAATCTATTTTATATAATTCTTCTATATCCTTAAGCATTCGACTAGATAAGATGCCATAGCCCAATCCATTTATAACCATTTCCTTACATGTGTCAACCTGGTCTACTTCTATACTAATAAAAGGCGGTTGTGCATAGTTTTCAGTCCACCAATTATCAATTAATGATTTTAGCAAGTAATCTCCGTTATAGTCGACTCTGGGGATATTGGGCAAATCTCGCATATCAATCATTTCACTCGATGTAACAGAAATTGTTTCTTCAAATAATAAATGTTTCTTTAAACCTCTATAGCTATAGTCACCTCGAACAAAACCGATATGAACATCCTTATTGTGTATAAGTTGCGTTACATCTTTACTCCATCCTGTAACCACTTTAAATTCCACATGAGGATACTTGCTTTTAAATAATTTCAAAATATAGGGTAGTTCATAATTGGCAAAAAAGTTTGATACACCTAATTTCAATGTTCCAACCACTTCGTTACCAGCTTGATGACTCATATTCCGAACATGCTCTTTTATTGTGTTATATTGAGCAAGGATATCATCCGCACATTGAACGAGATATTCTCCCTCTGGGGTAAAATGCACCCCTCTGCTTTCACGGGTTACTATTTTGACACCCAATTCTTCCTGCATGTGCTTTATCCGATTGGTTAATGCAGGTTGAGTAATAAATAAAAGACTTGCTGATTTTGTTAGGTTCTTCTGACTATAGAGAACCTTCAGTATTTCCCAATCACGGTAATCCACTATTTCCTCCCTGATTTTCCCATATAATTTTTTTTTATATATCATTATAATTTTTTAGCATTTTATTTATTTTCATTATTGCATTATCATTGGTCCGTAGCAATTAATAATTATTTCTAAAAAAATTGGATTGGGGCACCATTAAAGCTAAATTATTCTTAAGCTAAATCACAGCATTATTTATAGATGTCCTGTCTGTAGGACAGAAATAACTTTAACAAGTAGGAGGAATTTTTATGTGGGTTATCACTCGTTATTTAGATTTAACTATTTCCATGTTTGAATTTGAAACGGAAGAAGAAGCAAGAGAGGCTCTTAAAAATATGAAGGGGACTAAAATCCTTACTGAAGTTGTATACTTCAATGACCCTTGTTTTCTAGCAGTAGCTGCGTAATAGCCAAGTTTTCTTTATCCTTCTTGTCCAGGGTTATTATTTTTGTAACCTAATAGTTCTCAAGGTATTTGGACCGCAAATACTAAGCGTTTTTAAAAAATAACTCTCGTATTATAGAATAATACCTGCCGATAATATTTCGGCAGGTATTATTCTATTATTCTGAAATTAACAAACTTGAAATGGAATGTTCAGGCAAAGAAATGTCGGTTGACTTACCTTCTATTACCAGACTAATTGTTTCCTTTTGATCTGTTGCATTCATCACCACAGCTACTAAACTTCCATCTTGATTCAAAAAGGCAACAGCCTGAAGGTTATCATCATTAAATTCATGTCTAATACGGATTGCACCAGGTTTAATATATTTACTAAAGTGACCAATGTAGTAGTATGAGCTATTATAATGAACTTCTTTTGTTTTAGTATCAACGATAATTGGTGCATCACAATAGTTGCCTACATGGTTTGGTCCACCTTGTTCATTTAATACTATATTCCAATCAATCCAGCCTTCAAGCCAGTTATTGAAATCACCTATCATATTTCTGGCATAACGTTCACCTGTATGCCAAGCTTCCAATTGCACGCCACCTTCGATACAACCCTCCGTAAAAAGAAGGTGCTTATTTGGAAAATCGTTGTGTATTTTTGATAGATTTTCGAACTCCTATGAGACATACCAATGAATCCCGGTTCCCCAAATATAGTTAGCGGCCTCTTGATCTGCCAAAATTGTCTTAGCTCGTTCATAAGCAATATCTCGATTATGATCCCAAATGATAATTTTTTTGTCTTCTAGCCCTTCCTTTACCATCGTTGGTCCAAGATAATTTTTAACGAAATCTCGTTCTTCCTCTGCTGTATAGCGACAGGAATCCCAAACTTGGGTTGCTTCTGGTTCATTTTGAACACTAATTCCCCAAATGTTAACTCCCTCTTCTTCCATCGCTTTTATATATTTGGTATAGTAAAACGCCCAGATACCACGGTATTCTTCTTTCAGTTTTCCACCATGATTCATGTCGTTATTTGTTTTCATCCAAGCAGGAGGACTCCAAGGAGAAGCTAAAAGCGTAAGTTCATCTCCCCTTGCTTCTATTGCATCCTTTATAAGGGGTAATACATAATTTTTTCTCTCTATCAATGGAAAAAGTATTTAAATCAATATCATGTTCTTCTACATACGTATAGTTTTCCAAAGCGAAATCACAGCTATGAATATGCGTTCTTCCTAAGGAATAGCCTAATCCTACCTCTTGATTAAAGTAGCTTTTAATTACTTCCGCTCGTTGTTCAGATGAAACTTGTGCTAACGTATAGGCCGCAGACTCTGTAAATGCTCCGCCAAACCCCATGACTTTTTGATAAGTCGTTTGCTTGTCAATCACAAGAACTTTTTCATTTTGAGAAGAACTTGCTAGTAAAGTTACATCTCCTTTATCAGCAAAGCGATCATTTGTATGTTTGGATGTTTGAATGACTTTTAACTTCATCATAATCCCCTTTCAACTCGTTATTTGAGATAAACATCTATGCGACTAATTTCATCATCTCTTATTTCTCTTGCATAATCTCCTTCAATAAAAGAGCCTTCTATAGTAATAGATTTATCCTCCTTATGAAGAATGTACTTTTCTACCTTTGCCCCCTCATCTCCAAATGTATGTTTACCCTTTGGATTATGATAAGTTACTTTCACTTTCCCTAAAAACATAAACTCAACCTGATTTTCCTCATCAAAAAGCCATTCGGGCAAAATTGGCTGTAAGGTAAGATTCAATTGCCCATTTTTCATGTAGAAAGCCTCTTTACCCACCATCATCATTTGCCACATACTTAAAAACTCTGCTGTCGTTCCACTTAACCGTGCCACAAATCCTTGCCCATGTAAGGATGGATTTGGATTGACACTACTAGCAATAAAGGAGGAATTTTCTAAAATACTTCGACCATAAACCTGTGGGTCCATAAATGGCGGCAGAGCCGTTTTTAAATCATTAAAATACTCCTCGTACAAACCACTTTTCAGAACACTTAACAGATATTTAAATTCCATATGCATAAAAATAGATTCTCTTTCAAGCCAGCCTGGAGTAAATGCCCTAGAGCGTCCGATTTCATATGACATATCCTCTAATGAACTTGATGTTTTATACATGCCAAGTTTTTGATCATAAATATCCGATTTTCTTATTTTTTCATATAAATCCTTTGCTTCTTGTCTATCCTTTATACCTTTCATTGCCCGGGCAGGTCCTTCTAGAAAAGGAGGAAGAATTTGTACTTGAAACGCAGTTACAGCGACAAGTGGAAGTCCTTTTCCGTTTACAAACTGTTCTCCTTGTTCATTTTTAATTTCTTGATACGCTGTAGCTTCAAAATAAAAATAAGTTGGCGGAATTCCCTTTCCTAAATCCTTCGCTCTTTCCATTCCTTTATCCACTTTTTCGTTGTACGTTTTAAACGTATTAACTAACTCCTGATTAGAAAAAGCCCGTTCCACCCCACTTAATCCATTTCGAATCTTATCGCGATACTGTTCTCTTGCAGTCGTTACCAGATCCCAATATACAAAGTCAGTCAGGTCAGCGTGGAGGTTTAAGTTTATTTGCTCCATAAAGGACAGTAACTCTACTGGTAACATTGTTTCTTTTTCAAAAGCCGATCCTTGTTCGAGGATGAACGCAATTAATCGTTTTAATTCATAGGTTTCGCTCATTCCAGAGCCAAATAATCCAGGTAATCCATTCATCGAATCGTTCCACCCCGGTTTATTTCCTTCCATTTCCACTCCCATCCCATAAGGATCAAGGGTTGAAAATTTTATTAATGCCAGCGAAACAAGCTTATTAAAAAGGGTAGTTTCGTAGATATTACCGGTTTTCGTTGTTAACCAATTGCTATCCGTTTCCGCTTCTTCTTCAATTGCACCATATTGACGTACTTTTCCATTTGATAGCACATATTTCTCAGAACGTGGCTTTACAAAAACTGGGCTTTTATAAAATCGATAGGTGGGGTCATTAAAAAGCAACGCTTCTAATTGGTCAGGATACACCTTTAAATAGTTTTCAATTAAATCTAGGTTATATGTCCAGTGATCCACCCAATACCCTTCACCAAAATCCGCCTCGATATGTTGTTTACTCTGTGAAATAGCGCGATTTAAAAAGCCATCTAACGAAGTGGTTATCGTGATATTTTCTCTCACATATTGTAGTAAATCACCTGGTGTATAGGTTCCCTTTAGCTTTTCTACTATTTTTTGTTGATCTTTTTCCGTTGAAATAAATTCAGAAAGCCATGACCAATCCTGCTTGTTAATGATTTCAAAACTAGCTCCCTTAACTACTAAAGGATTATAGCCATCTGCTTGAATTAAATTCATAAAGAGTTTGATGTTATAGTTTCCAACCTTTGGGCTAAAGAAGTTATCATTGCGTCGGTTTTGATTTACATCTCGAAAGTTACCATTTCCTTGTGAAAAGAACTCTGGGGAAATGAAGAAAAAGTTATAATCTCTTTCTAAATCTCCATGCTTCCGTGAATAGACATAGTAAACAAACGGATTTTCGTTATCCGATAAGAAAATGGGATAACCTCCACGCAAAATATTGTCTAAATAACTTTGTTTCGTATAGGCATCAAACAAAGGTAATCCTGTTTTTGTTTTAATACCCTTCGTAATATCCTGAACTAAATCATTTGCTTCCTGGTACTTTTTCGTAAAATACTCACTCGTAGCAAGTATATCTTTTTTACCATTGATAACTTCAATGTCACTAACATGACCAATCATCGTATTTATCGTAATCGTTTCACCTGATTCTAATCGCTTCGTACATCCTGAAAATCCACAAGGTACCTTGTTGGCAGTAATTTGCTCTGTATTTTCTAATTCTGATAGCGAATGTTTGGCAAAATGGGTTGGATAGGATAAAGAAGTATTCTGCCCAAATACAAGTTCAGCATCTACTATTGGGGAAATAACCATCCCATCCTCTGCAAAACTTAAATAAAAGTGCCCCTTGAAAACTTCCTCCACTTCAGCGGAATCTCCTGTTGATGAACGTACCCGATAATACGGAATATGATTATCCTGGTTAAATACATCCATCCAACTTTTTAACGTATTGCCAACTGCTTTATATGCTGCATCTTCCACACCAAAAGGAATGATTGCTGGATGACCATCTAATACCTCAATATTCATAGCTTGATCTGTACTATTCTTTATTTCTACTTTTCTCATTAAAGCAGCGAAGTTTTCATTTGGCAGTGTAAAATACGTAATCAGTGTTTCCAATCCAATTTGATGATCTACTTCTTTTATTTTTAATTCATTTTCCTTGATGTACATTGTTCTTGATTTATCCTTTATTGCTTCATAAGCGGAGAAGGGTTCAATTACTTTCACCCCATTACTGGACTTACATTTAATAAAGGTACGAAATCCATTTGTAGCAACACGTTGATAGGATTGATTTGCTGGAAAAAACTCTGTAATGGCATGATTTTTGTCCTGAATCCCAAAACTTGCCATCCCTTGCCCGCGGTTTACATAAAAAGCCCACATTGGAACTCCATATAAGCCAGCCATACCAGGTAAAAAGCTTGAAAATGTTTTGGTTTCATCATATTGTTTAATCACAAAGTAGCCTTGCTCATCAAAGGTATAATTTGTCACTGTAATGTCACGCTCCTTTATTGCTCACTAGTTATTGCTATAGAAAAAATGCACGAGAAATTTCACTGTGAAATCCAAGTGCATATCTTTTTAAATTTTTTCATTCCTTCTTATTTGGAAAGAACTTAAGTCATACTGCTTTTTTACTTAATCAATTTGATTTGTCTTTATTATATTTTGATACCATTTATAGCTTTCTTTTGGTGTCCTCTCCAAAGTTTCATAGTCCACATAGATAATTCCAAATCGTTTTGAATACCCAAAAGCCCACTCAAAATTATCCATTAAAGACCAAACATAATAGCCTTTCAGATTGCCACCCTCTTCTATAAATCTATGTGCCGCTACAAAGTGGTCATGCAGGTACCTAATTCTATCATTATCTTCAATTTTTCCGTTTTCTACCTCATCTGGGAATGCCGCACCATTTTCTGTTATATACAAAGGTAGATTTGTATAATCCGATTGTATTCTTTTTAAAAGATGGTAAAGGGACTCTGGATGAATACCCCATCCCATATCAGTGACGTTTTCCGTTTCATTAATTGGTTTTGCTTGGAAAACCGGATCATCATCATTATGAGAGATACTATTATGTGAATAGTAGTTAACTCCCAGAAAATCAATTGGTTTTCCTATGACCCCTAAGTCTCCCTCTTTAAGAAAGTTTAAGGGACCAAATTTTCTACTATATGTATCCATCATATCTTCAGGATATTTCCCTTTGAAAATTGGATCTAGGAACCACCGATTGGCAAATCCATCTAAACGCCATGCAGCATCCTTATCCATCGAATCATTAGTTGCAGGAACTGCAGGTGAGAGATTAAGTGTAATCCCAATCTGTCCATTAAGCTCCATAGATCGGTACAGTTCAACGACTTTCCCATGTGATAAAAGTAAATGATGAGAAACGATCAACGCTTCGTTCCAATCAGTATGACCTGGAGCATGGACACCTAATGCATGACCGAGAAAAGCTGCACACCATGGTTCATTATGTGTTATCCAATTTTTTATCCGATCACCAAATGTTTCAAAAAGTACCTTAGCGTAGGTAACAAAATGATCCACGATTTCCCGATTCGTCCAACCGCCTTTATCCTGAAGCCAGGTTGGTAGGTCCCAATGATAAATTGTAGCTGTAGGAGTAATTCCCTTTGCTTCCAATTCATCTAAAAGCCGTTTATAAAAATTAAGTCCTTCTGGATTAAACTTTCCCTCTTCCGGAAACAATCTAGGCCATGCAAAGGAAAAGCGATAGGACTTAATACCCAGCTCAGACATTAATTGTACATCTTCTGGGTAGCGATGGTAGTGGTCACAAGCTATTTTTCCATTTTCTTGTTGATATACCTTACCAGGCTGCCGAGAGAAGCGATCCCAAATTGATTCACCACGTCCTTCTTCATGTGCCCCACCTTCAATTTGATAAGAAGCTGTAGCAGTTCCCCAAATAAACGTCTCTGGAAATGACTTCATTCTTTCCCCACCCACTTTAAATTTTTTATTACCTTCTAAAACTTTCCTCTTATTTTTCCACTTGCTTCGAAAAGGTTTCTCCAAAAAATGAAGCCTAAATGGATATAGTTTTCTGGAAAGTTCTTTAAAAGTTTGGCTTTTAGTATTAATTAAAAATCATTTTTTCGATGGAATCCTCTGCATGATGACAAGCTACAAAATGGTTTTCTTTCTGCTCTACCAGATCTGGCATTGTTTCTTTACAAATGTCCGTTGCTAATGGACAACGATGAACAAACGGACATCCCTTTCTACCTTCTGATAAATCTGGTGCTTCATTATTCATATCCTTTAAATTAACTTTTATGTCACTTCCTGGTGTTGCAGATAAAAGCAGTTTTGTATATGGATTAATAGGATTTTTTATTAGCGCTTTTGAATCTGCAATTTCCATGACTTTTCCACCATATAGTACCATGATGCGGTCACCGAAATAACGTGCGGATGCTAGGTCATGAGTGATATATAAATAGGATAGACCCAAGTCCCTCTTCAACTCATTCATAAGTTGAAGAATACCTGCTCGTATTGAAACATCCAACATGGAGGTAGGTTCATCAGCCACAATGAATTGTGGGTTAACCGCCAAAGCTCGAGCTATAGCTAGACGTTGACGTTGCCCACCAGATAATTCATGCGGATGTTTTTTTCTTATTTCATTGACTGGTGTTAAACCGACTTGAAGAAGCAAATCAGTTATCTTTTGATCTAATGCCAGTCCCTTAAATCCTTGATGTTTTTTTAAAGGAAATTTCAAATGACTTTCTATAGACTTAACTGGATTTAAAGATCCAAAAGGATCTTGAAAAATCATTTGTGCCACTTTTCTGTAGTTCATTAGATCTTTACCTTTAATTGTATTCACATTTTTTCCATCAACTATAATGTTACCTTCAGTTGGCTTCAATAATCTTACTAAAGCTCTACCTATGGTCGTTTTTCCACTACCAGATTCACCAACTAATGCGAGTACCTCACCTTTCTTAATCTCCAGACTCACATAATCAACAGGAGTGATAAATTTTTTCTTTCGGTCTCCTCCACGTACAGGAAACTTTATCACCAGATTTTCCACTTCAACTAATGTAGTTTGTTGCTTCACCTTTTCCACCTCATTTCTCAACTGTTTCATAGAGATGACATTCAATCTCTCTATTTTCAACAAGTCTGGTTTCTGGTCGTTCTCTCATGCATAGATCAAAAGCATGCGGACAACGTGGGTGGTACGCACAGCCACTTGGAAGTTCAACCAAATTTGGTGGATTTCCTGGTATTCCTTCAATAGTTACATCTTCAGAAGTTAAATGTGGAATTGCTTTAATTAGACCTTGTGTATATGGATGATGTCTTTCAGATTGACTGAGTGAATGACTATCTGTTATTTCGATAAAACGTCCCGCATACATAATTGCAACCTTTGATGCAAGTTCAGTTACTAAGCTGAAGTCATGACTGATAAATAAAATAGCAAATTTTTTCACCTTTTGAATTTCTTTGATCTTATCTAAAATGGAACGCTGAACAACAACATCCAATGCTGTTGTTGGTTCATCCATAATAACAAGTTTCGGATCAAGGGCAATTGCTATTGCTATAACAATTCTTTGTCTCATACCACCCGAAAGTTCATGAGGATAGCTTTTTAAATGGACCGAATCAATACTGACGATATCCATTAATTCAACTGCTCTTCTATTTGCTTCTTTTCTTGAAATATTTTTGTCATGGCTAAAAAAGACATCCAATATTTGGTCCTCAATTGTCAATACAGGGTTTAATGCATTCATGGCACTTTGAAAGACCATAGACATTTGACTCCAACGGAATTTTCGTAAATCTTTTTTATTTAAACGATATATATCCTGCCCCATGACCTTTATCGTACAAGAAGTTAAAACCGCATTATTTTTCATAAGATGCATGATGGTATTTCCCAGCGTCGATTTTCCTGATCCTGATTCTCCTATCAACCCAACAATCGTATTTTCATAGACCTTGAGAGAAACATTATTAACAGCTTGAACCATCCCTGCTTCTGAGTCATAGGCAACTGATACATTTTCTAATTCAAGAACGGGCTGCTTTTCTTCCACGGTTGTTCCTCCTTTTTTGAGCCTTCAAGCGAGGATTCGTAATTTGATCCATTGCAAAGTTCATAAGTACCAAGCTAAGTCCAACTAAGCCAATTCCAAGTCCTGGAGGAACGAACCACCACCAAGCACCTCTAAGCAATGCCGCGTTTTGACTAGCCCAATAAAGCATTGTGCCCCAGCTAGTAGAATTAATATCTTCAAAACCTAAGAACGCCAAGCCAGATTCAGCCAAAATAGCACCTAAAGTAGCGAACATAATATTCCCTGCAATAATGTTCATCATATTTGGGCAAATTTCAGTAACCATGATTCTAAGTGGTGATTTCCCTGACATCTTTGCTGCGGCAATAAAGTCGCGTCCTGCTAATGTCATTGTTTGTGAACGGAAAACTCTAGCTCCCCATGCCCAACCGGTTAGGGCAATGATTAACCCATTGATAAAAGGAGTAGAAGCTTTTAAATAGGCCTCAATAACAATTAGTAGAGCCAAACCAGGCATTACTAGAAATATATTTGTAATAAACCCTAGTATGGAATCGGTCAATCCCCCGCGGTATCCCCCAATGACACCGAAAATCAATCCAATAATGGTAGAAAGAATACCTGCACCAAATCCAACAATCATTGAATTTCGTGCTCCGTAAATAAACTGTGAAAACAGATCTTGTCCAGTATTTGTTGTCCCAAACCAATGACCCGCTGTTGGGGGCAAATTTGGATCATATACCGCTGCACTTGGTGAATAAGGGGCAATCAAAGGAGCTAAAATAGCAATGATTAAAAAGATTAAAAAGAGGATGAATCCCGTAGTCGATTTTCCACTACTAAAAAAGGGGATAAAAATTTTAAAAAAGCGCATAAGATAGCCTTGAGATTTTTCACTGTTTTGAGTCGATGTTGTGATTTCAGCGTTCATTATACTGTCCCCCCTGTACGAATTCTTGGATCCAAGCGGCTATATAATAAATCTACAATCAAGTTAGCAACAAGAACAGCAACAGCAATTAATAGAAAAGAAGCTTGAATCATTGGATAATCCTGGGATTGTACAGCGGATGTAAGTTGGTTCCCAATGCCTGGATAAGAGAATACTTGTTCAGTCAATATAGATCCACTTACCACATTGCCGATTGCAATCGCAAAACTTGTAAGTTGCGGTAAAATGGCATTTCGTGCGGCATAGCTAAACATAAGTCGTGAGGTTTTAACTCCTTTGGCTTCTGCAAAACTTACATAATCTTCACCTAACGTATACATCATGTTATTACGCATTCCTATAATCCACCCACTTAAAGAACCAAGTAATAATGTTATCGCTGGTAAAAATGAGTGGTACAAGATACTATTAATATAAGTCGCATTAAAACCTGGTGTTACAGATGGGTCATAGCCATGAGCCATTGGAAACCAGCCAAGTTTAAAACCAAAGACAAAAACGAACAACAATGCGATCCAAAAGTACGGCATGGCTTGGAAGATCATTGAAACAACTGGTAAAGTGTTATCCAAAAATCCCTTTCTATTCCATGAGATATAAACTCCTAATGCCGTTCCGATAAAAACAGATAATAGAGTGGAGATTCCAACTAAGCCAATGGTCCAAGGTAAACTCCCTTGAATCATATCGCTAACGGGTGTCGGATATTGCATAAAAGATAAACCCCAATTAAATGTGAATAGCCCATGTAAATAATCAATATATTGCTGCCACAAAGTAGACTGACCGATACCATAGGCCTTTTTCATTGCGTCCAATGCTGCAGGTGTTAACCGACCTTGAAATTTTGCAAACATCGCATCAGCAGGATTACCCGGCATCATCCGTGGTAAAATAAAATTTATTGTAATGGCAGCCCATAATGACAGGACAAAAAATCCTAGGCGATTCAGTACGTAACGCATTTTTCAACCTCCTTCAGTATATAGGAAAAGGGCTAAGCCCTTTTCCTACTAGTAATTATTTAGCTGGTTGAAGTTTCGATAAAACAATTGCTGGTGCAGGCCAATTGAATGGAGCGGGGTTTGCATATGCATTATCCTTCGTAGGCCAACCAGTATAATTTGTATCCCTGTATTCATACCAAACCGGACCGTTTACAAGTGGAATGGCTGGAATTTGATTAACCATTACGTTTTCAACGTAATTCAAAGCTTCTTTTTGTTTCGCTTCATCGGTTGTTCCTTGGAATTCACTTAAAGCACTATCTGTCTTAGAATCATTCCATTTCTCTAAATTCCATGCACCATGGCTGTTTAAAAGATCTTGATATTGTTTATATGGTGAAGGTCCTGCATTAGTCCAAGAAATAGCCAAGTCATAGTTGCCGCCTTGAATATTGGACATATATGCGGCAAATTCAGGCTGCTGTACTTTGACCTCAATACCCATTTTGGTTAATTCTTGAGAAATTAACTGAGCCATTGTTGTCCAGTCAGTCCACCCGGAAACTGTTTGCAAAGTGAAGGATAACTTTTTACCGCTTGGTGAAACGTAAATACCATCGCTGCCTTTTTTATAGCCGGCGTCTTCTAATGTTTTTACAGCTTTATCTTGATTAAATTCAAATTTTAGTTGATCTGCAGGAATGCTTGGATCAACCCACTTTTCATCTCTTGGCAAAATTAAACCAGTTGTACTAGGTAGAGGGTCATAACCGGATGCAGCTTGGTCTGAAAGCTTTTGACGGTCAATTGCTAAACTAATTGCTTTACGTACGTTTATATCTTTTAAAATTGAATTTTTTAAGTTAGGATAAAGTGTGACATTGTTACTTGCTGGGAACCAATAATGGTTGTGTTGTTTATCAGCAGACACATAAACCTTATCAGCGTCAGGGATAAAAATACCTGTCCAATCAACTTCACCTTTAGTCAAAGCCAATTGTTCACTGTCATTACTGCTATATGCTGGGAATTGAAGCTCTTTAACTGCATACTCGCCACCATAGAAGTTTGGATTAATTTTCATCTTATATAATTGAGATGTAAATGAATCTAATAGATATGGACCAGTACCAATCGCATATTGTTTCGTGACCTTTGCTTTAGATGGGTCACCAAGGTCTTTCCAAATATGCTGAGGTACTATGTAAACACCTAAAACATAGCTTTGGAATGGAATATCAGGCTGTTTAAAGTTGAATACAACTTGATTATTTCCTTGTTTTTCAACGGATGTGACTTCTTTCCAAATTCCACTAGTATCTGCAGCTGGATCCTGCTTTAGTAAATTAAACGTGAAAATAATATCATCAGCAGTAAACGGCTGATCATCTGTCCATTTCACGCCGTCACGAATAGTAGCTATCAATGTTTTGTTATCATTTGTCCATTGATACTGTGTAGCTAACATCGGAAACTCTTTACCGCTAACAGCATCAAAATAGTAAAGAGGTTGGAAAATCAAACCGGCAGTTCCGCCCATGGCACTTGATGAAAATGGGTTGAAGTTTTCTTGCCATTGACCTGCAGGCGAAAGACCAATTACAAGAGGTTTCGCAGTTGTTTTTGTACCATCTGTTTTTCCACCAGTAGCTTTTCCAGCAGTATCCTTATTATTGGAACAAGCAGCAAGCGCCATTATAAGAAAGAATGCAATTAATAAACTAACTACTTTTTTAGCTTTCACTGAAATCTCTCCTTTAAATTTTTTATAAAAGCAGCAAATATTGCTTATTAAACTATTTTAAATATTAAACTGCTTTCATAACCCCCAACAAATAAACTTTATGGAACAAGTCTGCGAAACATCACCTCCTCAATCCTCTAATAATTTAATAGATAATCATGTTAGATTTCATACTATCTTTCAAACCTCTATGGAATCATCTGTTGATTTAGTTGTACCCCTTCTTATAACTGTACTGCGAATGACTAGTTCAGTTTCTATCGACAAAGGACTAGGAAAGTAATTTGAATCATTCATAAGCTTTAACAACTCATCTGCAGCCATTTCGCCCATGATATCCTTTTTTTGCCTAATTGTTGTTAAAGAAGGCTTTACATAGTTTAATAATTTAATATCATCAAAACCAATTATTGAAATATCTTTACCAATTTTTAAACCTTTCTCTGTAATGGCTTCCATGGCGCCAATTGCCATCATGTCTCCTGCACAAAAAATGGCTGTTGGCAAGTGATCACTTTCCAATATTTTTAGTGTTGAAAGGTAACCGCCTTTTTCAGAAAAGTCACTAGCAATAATCCATTTGGTCAAAATTGGCAATCTATGCTTTTCCATAGCTGTCTTAAATCCCATTAATCGATCCTGACCAGGTTTTGTTGCAAATACATCAGATATAAATGCAATGTCTTCATGCCCCATTTCAACAAGATAATCCACTGCTTTTTGAGCCCCACCTACATTATCTGATGTAATATAGCTTGCATTTGGTCCAATCAAATCTAAATCAACCGACATACATGGAATCCCACTTTGCACCAGACTAAAGAGATTTGGATCAGTACGAGGGACACCTAATAAAAATAATCCATCCACATGTCTATTTTTTGCCCGAGCTTCAAATGTTTCCATTTGATTATCGGGGTGATCATTTGCGAAAAAAATTAGGTCATAACCATTTTTGCCTATAGTATCTTTAAAACTAGCCAAAACATCTTGTAAAAATGGGTGTCTAAAGCCCGTGTTTAAGTGATCTTGAAAAAAAACACCTATTGTATCAGACTTCTTTGTGGCAAGTCCTCTCGCAATGGAGTTAGGATGGTAGTTTAGTTCACTAGCAATTTTTTTGACCCTTTCGCTCGTCTTTGCACCTACATCTGTTTTCCCATTTAAAACCTTTGAAACGGTTGCTGCTGAAACTCCAGCCTCTTTTGCAATGTCATAAATAGTTGCCATAGTCTTTTCTCCTAAAACACAATTTTCGAAACCGCTTTCGTAAATGTGGTATATATAACGGAATTAACCAATCTATAATCCAATTTACGAAATTATTAAGTAGTTTTATTGCCTAATTGGCAATTTTTTCTTTATTTTATACCTGAATCACTTAACTGTAAAGGCTTTCATCAAAATTTTTTTAGATTTTTTAGATTATTCGTAACCGCTTTTGTAAATAAAAAATAGTCATGAAATCCATATTATACTTGTATTTACTCAGTCTTGATCTTTAATTGCATCTAATTTTCTGGTATTCCAACACAAATCAATTATTGTTTCGTTAAAGTTTAGCTGTTAAATAATCATTTTGCATTGCCAAAAAGTTAATTTGATAAGAAGTTTCTTCTAGTAGTTTGTTACTTATGCTTGGGGATTCTGCTATCTTCTTTAGAAGAAAAAAATTAGTAAAGTAGATTTTTAAAATCATATAAAAAGTCCAGCACTTTAACCGGTGCTGGACTTCTTATTTAATTCTTTTGGTTTGGAAGAGAGACTAATTTTATTATTTGCCGTGGTTTGACCCTACTTCAGCGTGAACTTAGTATTGATCAAATTGTTGCTACTATGATCTCCTTGTGTGAATCCGAGCTTCCTCAGGATCGTGTAGTTTGGCTTCTCTTCTTCGCCTTCGCCCAGAGGTTATTATCCTTCACCTGATAGACTTAGTGCGAATTAATAAAAAATGAACTACCCTTTTAGCAAATCAAGTGCTTGGTATGCTAGTTGATACTTTCCACCCTCAGCAACCTCTGCATGGTACAAAGCCTTAAGGGCAAAGTTTTTCTCAAGCTCGTGTTCTTCCATCAACTCTTTTAAACGCGTTTGCAATTCCTTATTGTCTTTAATCAGCCGTTTCATTTGAGACTTGATATACTTCATAATTTATGTAACTCCTTTCTACTCCGTGATATTTCCGCCAAATAACAAATAGGAATGATCAATAGTTATGCCATTCCTATGCTTTACTGGGTTGATATCATTTGCCTTTTTCTACGATAAATTCTTTATAAACACAACCTTAAGATAGTTACCCTCTGGAAATTCTTTAATTGTTTTAAAGTCTTTCGGAAGTGAAAATTCCTCAATTAGCTGATATTTCCTATTCATTTCTTTAAACGCCTGATCAATAAAACTTTTAAATTTTTTCATATTAAAAGCGCTGGAATTGGTGGATGCTACGATAATCCCCTCATCTTCTGTTATGGAAATTGCTTCCTTCAAAAGATTTTTGTAGTCCTTTTCCGCACTAAATACCATCTTTTTTGACCTAGCGAAGCTTGGGGGATCCAGTATGACCATATCAAACCTTAGCTGTTTTTTTACCGCATATTTAAAGTAATTGAATACATCTTCAACAATGATATCCTGTGATTCAATATCTAGCCCGTTCAAACAAAACTGCTCAATGGTCTTGTTTAAGCTTCTATTTGCTAAATCCACACTTGTCGTTTTAATTGAGCCCCCTACGGCAGCAAATACTGAAAACGCTCCTGTGTAGGAAAAGGTGTTGAGTATGTTCTTTCCTTTCGCATAAGCATCGCGGATTTTTTTTCTTACATCTCTTTGATCTAAAAATACACCAACCATCGCATTTTCATTTAAGTAAACAGCAAAGTTTACGCCATTTTCCTTTACAATAATTGGGAATACTCCTCTTTCTCCCGCTACGAAATCATCTTCTTCAATATATTTCCCGCTGACATCAAATCGTTTCTTTTGATAAAGTGCTTTAAACTCAACCAATTCTTTCAGAGCATTTATAATATACTCCCGAAAACAGTAAATTCCTTTGCTATACCAGTTAATTAAATAATAGCCATCAAAATACTCTATTGTTAATCCGCCTAAACCATCGCCTTCGCCATTTACTATTCTGAATGCATTGGTATCCGGGCTATTAAAAAACGGCTTCCTATAGTTGATTGCATCTTTCAATTTATTTACAAAAAACCGTTGATCAATCTGTTCCTTCTCGTTTCTACTAAGAACCCAGCCGTACCCTTTGTTTTGCTTGCCAAAATAGCCATTTGCTATGAACTGATTCTTTTCATCAACGAGACGGATAATGGTTCCTTCTTCCGAAACTTCGTTCAAATTAAGTATAGCTTCCTTAGATATGAGCGGGTAACCGCTTTTATATTTATTTACAAACTTACCCTTTACCGTTAAAGTGACATCTTTTTTCATCTTGTCATCCTATCAAAATTTTATTATTGCTCTCCTATATTACTTAAATTGTACTTTATAATTTATTTGAATATATCTCATACTAACACTTGATGGTTGAAATTATGTACAAATTTATTTATATAGTTTACTTTATGCATTTCATTAATACAATCTCATCATTATAGGAAGGGGATAATGTTTATTAAAGAAACGAAATACCTTTATATTTCTGGTCTTAGCCATGAGTGCAATTGCAATAAGAACAACTTATTTTATTAGTGTTGGATTATTACCACTAATACATACTTAGTTGCACCTTGTTGGTTTATTTCATTTCTACTAGAAAACGATGAATTTGAACATTTTGTGGCAAAAAAGAAATTTATTTTTGCCTTTTAGGATTAACCATTACACATGTCACTATTATTTAAAATCTCAATTGTTACAATTTAGTGGATATTAAGCTTCACTTAAAAACGTAATGAAATGGGGTCTTTTTATGAACTTTCCACAATTGAAAATAGGTCATATGTTGCCGAAGGTTCCTATCATGCAAGGTGGTATGGGGGTAGGAATTTCTTTAAGTGGTCTCGCTTCTGCCGTTGCGAATGCTGGGGGAATTGGTATCATATCAGGAACTGGGATTACTGTAGATGAAATGAGATTACATATAAGAAAGGCAAAGGACAGTATAAAGGATTCAGGCTATATTGGGGTAAATGTTCTTTTCGCAATGAATGACTTTGCTGAAAAAATGAAAGCAGCCATCGATGAAAAGGTTGATTTCATCATATCAGGCGCTGGAATTTCAAGAGATATGTATGCTTGGGGCAAAGAATCCGGCATACCCGTCCTATCGATTGTGTCTTCCGCGAAGCTAGCAAGGTTGTCAGAGCGTCTTGGTGCTTCAGCCATTGTTGTAGAAGGTCATGAGGCAGGCGGACACCTCGGTACGGAAAGACCTTTGTTTGATATTTTGCCAGAAGTGGTTGAGGCTGTTAAGATTCCGGTTATTGCTGCTGGAGGAATTATGACTGGTGAAGATCTTGCGAGAGCTTTACGTGCCGGGGCGTCTGGGGTACAAATGGGAACTAGGTTCGTTGCAAGTGAAGAGTGTGATGCACCATTATCTTTTAAAGAAAAATATGTGCATGCAAAGCAGGAAGATACCATTTTGGTAAAAACAACTGTTGGACTCCAAGGTCGTGCAATTAAAAACCATTTTACTGAACTTATTTCCGATGATAAAAAGGTAAAAATTAAAAAGTGTATAGATTGCCTTAAAAATTGTTCTTATCGTTTTTGTACACTAGATTCTTTGATAACATCTATGAATGGAGATTGTGAGAATGGTCTTGTTTTTGCCGGAGCAAGAGTACATGAAATTAAAGAAATCCTACCAGTTAAAACAATCATCAATACTATTATGAGTGAATATAAAGCTTGTATGTGAATATGAAAGGTACCTGCCCCTTTGCGTAAATGCAATTCGAGCAGGTACCTTTTTATTTTAAAATAACCGCATTTACTTATGTTACTTCTCCGCAACTACTCTAACAACAAACGTTTATTAGTAAGTCTTATTTTTACTTTGAAAAGGAATATTAATATACAACAAATCCCCTTGCTTTTCTGGATGGACCCCCAAATTATTCCAACACTTTAAACCCACTTTTCCTAAATTGTCCAATTCCATAACGTCGTTCCGATGTGGATGTTTTAAAACGGCATAAAAATAAACCTCGGTTGATTGAGGTCTATTTAGGCTGATCTTTTTTATCTTTTCTTATTTTAATAGCTACCGTTATACAAACAAAAGCGCCCATAAAATTTGTAAAAATAGCAATAAAAACTCCATTACTCACTTAGCAATCACACCCCCAATTATTTTAAGTTTAACATCCTTTTAAATATAGGATAATTTTAAAATAATGGCTTTGTTATAACTGAATGTTGATTTCACTGTGCTTGAAAAATAAACGGTAAAATTCCGTTTAAATTGGAAATTCCTATATTTCCTTAAAAATAAAGGAAGTTTTTCCGTTTATATTATCCAAATCTTTGGATTTTGTCTTATTTAGAGCAGTTAATCGGTATATCTCCGTTTATATCTGCTTCTTAAGCTTCCTCTTTATACATTTGCCGAAAATTCTCCGCTTATGAATTCTCATACCTACACGAAAATCAACAATGAATAAACAGAGCCACAATAATAATTAATCTTTACAATTATTTGCGAAAAAACAACAAAGTTTACGAAAACAGCCTTTATTAAACATAAATTCTTCTACCCAATCAGCTTTGACTCCATTGGAACTACATGCTGCTGAACCCTTGTTTTGTAGTTGCATAAGTATCTGTAATTGAGTCAGTTTTTTATGAAAAAAGTTAAAATCCTGCATTCGGGTATTCCATGGTATTGCTTTTTTTATTGAATATTTTCAATTGGGAAGGAGGACTTTAGGAGGAGGTTACCATAAAAAAGAGAACATGGCGTGCCTTTGTAATCGTGATTTAATTTTTGTTACCATTTCTAAACAAAGTCTTAACAATAAGAAGTTGCTGTGAATTAAAGCGCTTTTATTCCCTATATATCGGTAAACAGCAAGATTTACATATTTTTAATAAATGAAAATTAAAACCAGTAATCTCCAATTGTGTGAAGTGAGACATCATTTTTAAGGAAATTTTAATAAAAGGTTTTTATACTGATTCACAGAATGAACATGGCAAAAGTTGATTCTAATTTTAATTTTGGAAGGATACAACTTCCAAAAAACAAGGAGATGCAACGACCAATGGAAAAAAAGCTTACAAGTCAACTGGTCCTACCAATTATACTTTTAATCATCTCTTATCAATGGCTCATCGCTTTTATTGATAAGGCTGTAAATAAAGACTTTTTTAAACAATTGCCACAACAAATGAAGGGTGCAATTTCAGGTATTACCTTTCACCCTTATGCAACTTTATTGAAAAATGTAGGATTGCCAAACTCCCATTTAATTGGAATATTAGTCATGTTAGGAGAGTTGTTTATTGGGGTTATTTTCCTCCTTTGTGCCATTCAAAAATTGATGGGGAAAAATAATCAGGTATTAGCAAAATTGGGTTTATTTGCAACAATTATTGGAGCTTTTATGAGTTTGAATTATGCCCTTATGGGTGGAGATACCCTTTTTGTTAATTCAGACAATGCCTTTCAAGAAGCAATTTCCGTTGACTGGTTCATGTTCCTAATGGAAATTACCCTAGTCATTTACTTTTATGCCCAATCCTTCAAAATAAATGGAGAGATAAAGCAAAATAATCAAGCAGCATAAAAATGTTGTAAAAATCTAATAAATTTTCCCCCAATTGAAAAACCTTATTGTAAGTATATATGGACAAACGCCCTTTTAAGGATGCAATTGAAGAAAGTGGGAGAAGTGAATGCTTAATCGAAAAGAAATCTATTCTAATGAGAGTCAACGGTATCCAATTGAACGAAACAAACGACTGACAGCAATTGCTGGTACTGTGCTTTTTGTCCTTATTATGGCGGAGCTTGTCATTACGGCTAACTTACGTGCACTTATTTCTTACCATATTTTTGTCGGTGTCCTATTGTCTGGACCCCTTGTCATCAAAATGTGTAGTACCGGATACCGATTTTTTCGTTACTATACAAAATCACCTGATTTTGTAAAAGCAGGTCCACCTAATATCCTACTTCGGCTTTTAGCACCGTTTTTGGTTGTTTTTACCATTTTGGTAATGATGAGCGGGTTTGGTCTCATAGTGGGTGGACATGCCTACAAGGGATTGTTTTTCAAAATCCATGCCGCTAGTGTAGCTATATGGTTGCCGTTGTTGGCTGTCCACATTTACGCCTATATTCGCAAGGCTTCACATCTCACTGCAAATGATTGGATTGGGTACCGTGTGTCAGGTCGTAAAGGGCGTCTCGTTATTAACGTTGCAGCAATAATAGTGAGCAGTATTGCCGCTAGCCTCCTTACGCCGTGGCATCATGGAGGACATGGGCAAGGAATACCCAGTCCACTTGCTTTAGGAATTGTTGCCGCTGTAATTGCAGTCCTCATCGCTATACCGGTCTTACGTATGACGAAAAAAAGACCACAGTTATGAGGAGGCTTTCCAACAAATGATGAAAAAACTCCGCAGAAATTGTCTCTGCGGAGTTTTTATTTTTTTCAAACCTCATTGTGGTGGTGTAACACCATTCAGAAGATCCCAAGTGTTTAACCCAAATGTATATTGATAATGTGGATAATCCACAATACTCTTAAATGTTCCACCCCATTTAAGGCCCAACTGCTCTCCTAAATGTCCCATAGTAAAATATTTCTGTAAATCATTGGATACCTGACCGTTTTCAATAGGTGCGGCATCAAAGGCTAATCCCCAGTTATGATAAGAGTCCCCTCCCCTTGCATTCGAAACAATGGGTCCGGGTGTTGTTCTCCCTTGAGCAAATAATCTGTCTGATTCGTCCCAGCTTCTGAAAGCCGTTGTTATCCGAACATCTAAACCCTGCGCTCTTGTCAATTTCAGAAATCTCCTCGCAAGCATCGCAACGTACGGATTAAGTGAATTTAGATCATTGGAACTTGGACGTTGATCAATATTATCCCTTGGATGGGGATTAAATAATTTCCTTCTTGTTCTGGGGTCGAAAATTCCTAACGGTTGCAAACCATTACTTCGCTGGAATCTCTGAACGGCGCTTGTTGTCGAAGCCCTATACCATCCATCGGGGTAACCAACATTATATCCATTTATGTTCAATTGCTTTTGGACAAGTTTCACTTGTTCAATCAATACACTCCATGTATGTGTTTCTACAATGCCGTTACTTTCCATTTGAAATCGATCTTGAAAATCTTTAACCACTGCCATTGTCTTTTCATCATACGTACCGTCGATTGCAAAGTTATTATAGTTAAGGGCTAATCCATTTAGATTCATTTGTAGTAATCTAACATATTCACCTGTAGAACCTAGACTAATCGTTGGCTCCGGCATATTTTTCCCCAGCCTTTCATGTTGTTAAAGCAGATATTCTAACAAGAGTATATGGGGATTGTATTTGTCCTGTTCCAACAATGTTGTTCACGATTTGATCCTCTACAATAACTTAACTCATAACTAAGTTCATCCGACTCAAAAGTTATACCGCCAGATATAAATTCTGATTATCTAAGAAAAGAGACACCTGTTTCTCCCTATCTTCAAATTTTTTTGCTTCTCTTTATGATACGGGTTACCTAAAAAACACCTTGTCTATATTGTACTTCGACTTTAGTTCATTAATAATAAACGTTTCATAAATTTCTCTATATACAGGGTCTTCAATAATACAAACATCAATTTTAGTAACTTCATCTCTATGCATTTTAATTGGGGATACAGTATCTTCAAAATGCTTTTTTATTCTTTGGCGTAATTTCCTTGCCTTACCAACGAATAATAGCTCTTGATTATTGTTATAGAACATAAAAATGCCACCCTTATCCCTAGAGATAAGGTGAAAATCAGTAAATCCATAAATATTACTTAGTTCAGGGTTTTTCTTTTTGGTAATTGTCACATCAGCTTTTGGAATTGTTATGTTTATCAATTAAGTCCACTTCCTCTTTTAAGATTACTCTATATGTTATCATAAAGTGATACATTTATTAATTCTTGCCAAGCCCCATTTACTTATGATACGGTTCACGGCAATTAATGTAAAAACCGCCTCTATTTATGATACTGTTCACCCTATAATTGATGGTAAATTTTAGTAGGCAATCCAACATGGATAAAAAAAGAAAAGAATGAGCTAAAGAATACACTCACTCTCAACGATATCTATCAGCTGCTTCAATTGCTGTACACTTTGATCCAAAGACAGCGAATAATAGCGCTGTGTACCCTTTTGTTCTATTTTAACAAGATTATTGTCGCGCATGATCTTTAAATGGTGAGAAATAGCCGGACGTGACAGGTTCGACTGTTCAGCAATTTCATTCACACTCAACGGCTCTCGTTCTGCCAGCGAAAGAATAATATCCTGCCTTGCCGGGTCACTTAAGGCGTTGAATAACGGTATACATGCCCTGAATACATCAATAGCTTGTTTTGCCATGCTTAGTTATATCCTCCTCTGTCCGAAGCTATAGTCAAGCAGAAAATTACTTTTCCCCTGCGACATACTTGGCTAATTTAGCGGCTATGCTTCTTGGCATAAATTTAGCACCAAGCGCACCTGCCTTATTTAATCCTCCTGTAACAATAACACGTTTTCCGCTCATCAATGCCTCATAACCTCTTTTTGCAACTATATCTGAGGCCATCGCTCGGCTGAACATTTTTGTGCCCTCGACACTGGCAACAGAACCGAAGTTGGTTTTCGTTGCACCTGGACAAAGAGTTGTTACAGTAACGGAGCTGTTGGATAGCTCTTCAACAAGTGCTTCTGAAAACGAAAGGACAAAAGCCTTCGTTGCATAATACACAGCCATTAGTGGACCAGGCTGAAATGCCGCAGTACTTGCTACATTTAAAATTCTGCCGCTGTTCCTTTGTTTCATTTTTTGCAGACAGTAATAAGTTAATTCAGTCAGTGCGGATACGTTTAATTGAATCATATTTAATTGTTTTTGAACATCTAGTTCATCAAACTTACCCATTAAACCGAAACCAGCATTATTAACGAGAACATCAATGTCAATTCCTTGTTTTTCGACTTCCTCAAATACTTCTTTTGGAGCACCGAGGATACTTAAATCCTTAGGGATGACGGTAACTTCTATATTCGTAAAGGATTGTTTGATTTCCTCCAGTTTTTTTCCGTTTCTAGCAACCAGAACAAGATTGTAGCCATCATTGGAGAACAGTTTTACAAACTCATATCCTAAACCGCTTGTCGCTCCTGTAATTAATGCTGTTTTCTTCATCATTAGACCCCTTTCAAATTATCGTTCATTTGATTAATCATTTAAAATGTTTAAATGTTTAAACGTTTAACGATATAATAATTAAAATCTTGCCCGATGTCAACTGCACATCGCATTCTGCTAGCTGTGGCATACTAGTCTCTCCTTTTTATTACACTTACTTTTTGCTTAAATAATGGATTTCTTCTTCTGAGTATTTCCTACCAAACTTATAATATCAAGCATATGATTAGCTAAAAATATAAAATATGTAAGAAAAATAATTATTAATAAGTTCTAAAAAACTAATTGCCTTTATCAATCGACTCTCCTGCTATTTGAGTAATAAATGAAACACCGCCCATTTGTTGAACGGTGCTCAATTTACTATATTGAATGATCTTTTTTAAGCGATAGACTTCTTGTGTATCTAGAAGAGCTTCTCTATTTGGTCGATTCCCACTCACATGAAACATGCCCACTCCAGCGACCAAGGGTAATATATTTGATTCTACGATAACAAACAATTCGAGAAGAAATTAAATAGCCTTAGCCTTCTGGAATACAGGGCTTAAACTACTTTTCGGGGTTTACACACTTAAATCAATATAGAATGGCGGCTCCACGCCTAACATACGAGCATACAGCACCAGTTGTCCTTTGTGATGAGCCTCATGGCCGATCAAGCGATGGAGTACTTCTACTCCTGGTTCAGTAATTTTAAAGAGTTCGATTGACGCTTCTTTCTTTAAATCTAAATCTGTATAGGCTGCCAATTTTTGCTCATGTTCTTGTAATTTGTATGTACAAGCAAAATTTTAGGAGTTTTTAATATAATAGATGATTTTTTTAACAATTGCCTGTATTTCACAGTGAATAAGCTTTCGCGTGCTATTACAAAAATAGCTGAAAATTCTTTTAGAAAAACAGGTTTATCGCCTACACATGCTTTTTTGATGATGCTGGTTATTGATAAGCCTGGCATATCACAGTCAGAGTTATCAGATGCTTTGCATCTTAAGCCCTCTACAATCACTCGCTTTGTCGATAAGCTAGTTGAGAAAGGATTGATTGAACGCAAAATTGAAGGTAAGCGATCCTTAAATTTTCCGACGGAAAATGGTGAAGCGATCCTTAAAGATATTAAGGAAGGCTGGAAAATTCTATATCGAGCTTACTCTGATGTTTTAGGCGATGAAGAAGGAAAAGCTTTAAATAAACTAATCAACGAAGCAGGCAACAAATTAGAAAAGTAATAATTGAAATCCTTTGATAAATACTAAATAATGTATTTATCAAAAGATTTTTGTTTTTAACAATCCGTATAAGAAAAAATTGTTGACCTTAATTATTAAATGTGTTAATTTGTATATGCAAATGAAAAGGACTGAATTAAATGAATGAAGAAGAACAAGTATTAAATCACTGCTTATATTTTACGGCCAGTCGTTTTGCCCGAAACATGACAAAATTGGCTGAAAAAACATTTGATTTCGATGACCTTGCTCCTTCTTATTTCTATATGATCATGATTGTTAAATTCCATCCTGAAATTACGCAAAAAGAGTTATGCCACAAGTTATCCATCGCTCCTTCTACCAGTACGAGGTTTATTGATAAGCTCGAAAAACAAAAGCTGGTGACGAGAAAAGTGAATGGCAAACAGACGTACATTTCTTTAACGGAAGAAGGCGAAAATGTTTACCTACAATTTCGCCTTTCATTAAAGGAATTGTTTGCTGGCTACTCTCAGATTTTAGGTCGGGAATTTAGTATGGATTTAAGTAAGATGCTTAACCAAGCGAGCAATAAGCTGGAAGAAGAAATATAAATTTTTTTACATCTTCATTTGCATATACAAATGGAAAAAATTCTCTGACTTAAATAATAAGTCAAACAAAAACTAGAAAAGAAAATAAAAGGAGACTTACAAATGAAAACTCTTGTAATTATCACTCACCCTAATCTTAAACAATCCCGAATTAACCGCACTTGGATGGAAGAATTGAAAAAACATGAAGAAATTACGATTCATACTCTTTACCAAGCGTATCCGGACGGAAAAATAAACGTAGCAAATGAACAAAGCCTGTTAGAATCACATGACCGTATTATTCTTCAATTTCCGTTTTACTGGTACAGCACACCTGCATTGTTAAAACAATGGCAAGATGAAGTGCTTTCTTACGGCTGGGCATATGGTGAAGGCGGCGATAAGCTTCACGGTAAAGAGCTAGGTCTTGCGATTTCAACTTTCGGTCCAGAAGATTCTTATCAGTCTACTGGCTACAATCATTTTACCATGGAAACTTTAACTACTCCCCTACAGCAAACAAGCAACCTCATCGGTACCCGCTTTATGCCGTTATTTGTGTTGAATGGTGTTATGCATGTCACGGATGAACAACTTGCTGAAAGTGCAAAAGCATATGTAGATCATGTTCTTCAGCCGTCATTGATCTAAGCATAATTAAAAAAACTCAATAAGGTATTCTCATAGAATACCTTCATTGAATCAAACATAGGACTAAATCAGAAAGGTGATAAAAATGAAAACTTTAGTCATTGTTGCACATCCAAACTTGGAGCGTTCAAGAGTAAATAAAGCTTGGATGAACCGTCTTCAACAAGAAGAAAATGTAACGGCTCACAATCTATATGCACATTACCCAACATTTGAGATTGATGTGGAAAAGGAACAGCAGCTTCTATTGGAACATGATCGCATTGTTCTGCAATTCCCATTCTATTGGTACAGCACACCAGCTTTATTAAAACAATGGCAGGATGTCGTTTTAACATACGGCTTTGCCTACGGATCAGAAGGAAACAAATTACAAGGAAAAGAGTTTATGCTTGCTATTTCTTCTGGCGGTCCGGCTGAAGCTTACCAAGCTGGCGGTTACAATAGCTACTCCATGAGTGAGTTAACTCGCCCGCTCCAAGCGACAGCAAACCTGTCTGGCATGCATTTCTTACCATCATTCCTTTTACAAGGCATGATGGCACTAACCGAAGAAAAACTTCAAAAAAGCACAGAAGCACTTGCAGCTTACGTAACCAATCCAAATTTACGTGCTGGCCGCTAAAAGAGAAAAAATTAGAAATGGAAGGAAAATTTAAACATGAAAACTTTAGTTATTTATACACATCCAAATCCAGCAAGCTTCAATGCTGCTATTAAAGAAACCGTAGTAAATGAGTTGACTTCAAAAGGACATGAAGTGAAAGTTCGTGATTTATATGCAATGAACTTCAATCCTATTTTGTCTGCAGAAGATTTCATCCAATTTTCCCAAAACCAAACCCCAGCAGATATAAAAGCAGAGCAAGATGCAATCGCATGGGCCGATCAGCTTGTATTTATCTATCCAACATGGTGGACGAATATGCCTGCGTTGTTAAAAGGATATATTGATCGAGTATTTACAAATGGATTTGCTTTCAAATATACAGAAAATGGTGCTGAAGGATTATTAAATGGTAAGAAAGCAATTATTTTTCAAACGACTGGCCAGCCGAAAGAAAGCTTAGAAGCATACAACTTGATTTCACCTTTAGAAATTAGTATGGAAATGGGGACTCTTGCTTTTGTAGGAATCGAAACAATCGCACATCCGTTCTTCCATTCAGTCCCATTTGTTACAGATGAAGATCGTCAAAACATGCTGAATGAAGTCAAACAAGTACTTTCAAAATTAGAAACTTTAAATGTGTAACGAAGTAAAGCAGGATTTCATCTTATTTGGATCCTGCTTTTATTCTAAATATTTATTGCCCCTACTTTGCTATGAAGAAAGTCGCTAATTATTTATCTAATGGGGGTAGAATCATTAACTTTTCAACTAAAATAACAGAGTTATTACTTCCTTCGTACAGTTTATATGCTGCTACTAAGGGTGCTGTTGAGCAAATGACACGTGTATTTGTTAAAGAACTTGGTTCGAAAAAGATTACAGTAAATGCAGTTGCCCCTGGACCTACAGAAACAGAATTTTTCACAACTGGAAAAACAGAAGAACAAATTCAGGCCTATAGTAAAATGCCTGCACTGCAAAGGCTAGGGCAGCCTAATGATATAGCAAAAGTAGTAGCATTCTTATGCAGTGATGATTCAGAATGGATTAGTGGGCAGACCATTTTTGCAAATGGCGGTCTTGTTTAGTAAATGTGTACCGTTGAAAAGGAGATTAAATGATATGGAAACTACATCAATGCAAACAATCCTAAATAAATTTTCTGTTTTGGAGACTATTTCTAAATTTGCTTACTTTGCAGATCATCATGAATGGGGAAATTTGAGAAAACTTTTTACCAATCAAATAACCATAGATTATACGTCCTTAACAGGAGAAGAGCCAGCGAATCTTGATGCTGCAGAATTAGTAAAACATTGGGAGCCGGCGTTATCTCAATATAAAATGACTCAGCATGTCATTACTAATCATATAATTGAGGTACAAGGAGAATCCGCTGCCACTTGTAAAGCATATTTTCAAGCATTTCATGAGCAACCCAATAAATTTGGAGATCATAAATGGACTTTAGGTGGGGAGTATCATTTTTCTCTACTTAAAGTGAATGAAGATTGGAAAATTGCAGGAATCAATATGACTGCCAAGTGGGGATCAGGGAATCCTAATCTCCTTGCTTAACATTAATCCATAATATTGAAAAAACCAAAAGCCTTACAAACATAATAGAATGTTTACGTAAGGCCTGAAAACCCCTATTTTTCCCGCCTAAACATTTTCGATTAAATAAAGTCGGGCTTCGTACGGTCTGAGAATATTTAGTTCTTCTATCCCTTTATAATTAGAGATTAATAGATCAGCTCCAGAAAGGTTGTATTCGACCGGTAATTTACGCTCTGAGAAATTCCCAATAAATAATAGGGTCTCGTTTTGGTATGTGCGTAGATAAGCGTAGAGTTCGTCTTTTTCCTCAAGAATGGGTTGAAAGTCTCCGTAAATAAAAACGAGGTGGTTTTTCCGTAAGGTGATTAATTTTTTATAAAAATAAAAAATAGAATCGTTATCTTGCAAAGCTTTTTCTATATTAATATTTTGATAATTTGGATTGATGTTGATCCAAGGTTTACCCGTTGTAAAGCCTGCACATCTTCCATCATTCCAATGCATGGGGGTCCTGCTGTTATCACGGCTTAACGGCTGCAGGAGCTTCAATACATCTTCTGGATCTTGCCCGTTTTCAACTAATTCATTAAACTTATTTTTCATCGAAATGTCATTGTAATCGTTTATTGAGTTGAAACGTACACCAGTCATACCAATTTCTTCACCTTGATAAATATACGGTATGCCTGGAAGGGAGTGCAGCATCGCAGCGAATAATTTCGCTGACTCAATCCGGTATTCAAGATCATTTCCATATCGTGTTACTAATCTTGTATGATCATGATTATTGAGAAATTGCGAATTCCAGCCCTTTCCCCCTAACCCTTCATACCAGTGCTTTTGAATCTCTTTAAATCGTTGCAGATCCCAAGTCGGCATTTCGTCACAAACTTCAAAATGGAATAAAGTATTGAGTTCGTTTCTAGCTTCATCAACATACAATAGACCTTCTTCAGGTGTGACAAAGGCTACTTCACCGACAGTCAAAGCGTCGTAGTAGCTGAAGACCTTTCGGTTCATTTCATGCAAATAATCATGAACGCCCGGATTATTAGTAAGGTATCGGATATCATAAGGGTTTTCTGCATCTAAATACTCCTCAGGCTTTCCAAGCAAGGCGATGGCATCTAATCGGAATCCATTAATTCCTTTTTGGAGCCAGAAATGCATCATTTTATAGATTTCTTCACGCACATCTTCATTTTTCCAATTTAAATCTGGTTGCTCGACCGCAAAAGAGTGGAAATAATATTGCTCGGTTACTTCATCATACTCCCAGGAAGATGGGCAAAAATAAGAACGCCAATTGTTAGGTGGTTGATGCTGCTTTCCATCGCGCCAAATATACCAATCTCTTTTTGGATTATCTATACTAGATTTGGATTCCTTAAACCAAGCATGTTCATTGGAGGTATGATTCACCACTAAATCCATGATCACCTTTAAGCCTCTTTTATGTGCCTCCATGAGTAATTCTTCAAAATCCTGCATGGTTCCAGCTTTTGGCATAACGGAGTAGTAATCGGAAATATCATAGCCATTATCCTTATCTGGCGAAACATAAAAAGGATTCAGCCAAATAACATCAACACCTAGACTTCGGATATAATCTAGTTTTTCAATCACACCGCGCAAATCACCATACCCATCTCCATCAGAATCATAGAAACTTCGCCAATAAACTTGATACACGACACTTTCTTTCCACCATTTTCTTTCCACCGTTGCCGACTCCTTAAATGGGTTCTATAATTTTAAATCCGCCCAGCAACGATATGCACATGACGGCATTTTTACACTAATCTCACAATCTCCCTTTTCCTGTTCCAGTTGTCAACCATTCACCAATATTAACTCACTTAATATAGGAGCTTTGTCTACAGACTAAAGGGTTATAGGCTTCCTTATTTGACAGCGCCCTTTGTAACCCCGCTAATAATCCATTTCTGAAGAAATAGATAGAGGATAATCATAGGTGCTAATGCCATAAGGTAAGACGAGAACGCCAAATTATAATTTGTACTAAATTGACCTTGGAAGACATATTGGACAAGTGGAAGAGTTGCATCATTCTTATCACTTAAGAGAATTAGAGGCAGCATAAAATCATTCCATGCCCAAAGTGCTGTTAAAATTCCCACGGTTGCATTAATAGGTGTAAGTAAAGGAAAAATGACTTTCCAAAATATCTTCCATGTACCTGCGCCATCTATCATTGCCGCTTCTTCAAGTTCTTTAGGAATCGATTTAATATAACCGACATAAACAAAGATATTAAATGATAAGCCATAAACAGCGTATAAAAAAATTAACCCGACAATATTATCCATTCCCCATGCACTTGTTTGCTTTACGATCGGCAGCATGATGATTGGAAATGGAATAAACATCGCACTAACAAGATAATAATAGAGGAATTTATAAAATTTCTTATGCATGTTTCTAGCAACAGAATACGCAACCAATGAATTCGTTAATAACGTTAGGATGACCGTAAAAATCGTGATGATGGCACTATTTTTAAAGGCCTGGAAAAAATTCGTCATTTGAATGGCTTGCGAAAAATTTTCCCAATGTAAATGCTTTGGCCAGGCAATAATAGATTGAGCCATTTGCTGAGGGTCCTTTAATGCAATGGTAATCGTTAAGTATAAAGGGAACAAGATAAGTAGTGAACCTAAGGTAATCAATATTTGAACGGGCCAGTTTGTTTTTGCTTTATTCATTACATCTCTACCTCCCGTCTTTGTAAGATGCGAAGCTGTATAATCGAAACTAAGACGATGACGATAAAATAGATGACTGCATTTGCAGATTGATAAGCGAATTCTCCTCCAGAAAATCCACCATTATAAATCAGATAGGAAATCGATTCTGTTGATTCCCCAGGACCGCCGCCAGTCATCGCCATAATCTGGTCAAATACCATTAAAAAGTTTTTCAAAGCCAATACCATATTAATTGTGAAAAATGGAGCAATTAAAGGAAATGTTATGCTCCAAAACTCTCTCCATTTACCTGCACCATCGATGGAAGACGCTTCATAAATATCAGATGATATAGTTTGCAAGCCAGCTAAGTAAAGGATGGTATTGAAAGCAATAGATTGCCATGCTGCAACAATGACAATACCGATCCAAGCTAAATTTGGATCACCTAATATATTTTTCGCTAAAAACTTTAAATGTAGTGAATTACCCATTTGCGGTAAAATATGGGCAAAAATATAGTTAAAAATAAAACCGACAATTAACACACTTAGGATATTGGGTAAAAAATAAACGCCGCGGAAAAAATTACGCCCTTTTATCTTTGAGTTTAACCCTAGTGCAATTAAAAGGCTAAAAACATTGACAATAATCGTTGTTGTAATGGCAAATTTAAACGTAAACAAATAGGCATGCAAGGCACGATCATCCTGAAACACATTGATATAATTTTTTAAGCCCACAAAGGTCCAAGGCCCGTAGCCATGCCAATCTGTAAAACTATAGAAAATCCCTTGCAAAGCTGGATAAGTGTGAAAAGTAAAGAATAGTAACACTGCCGGAAGTGTCATTATTAAGAATGCATATTTACGTCTATTCATTTTTACACCCCTTACAAAAGTTGAAATGGGCATCACCATTTGGATGCCCATTCATTCACATTTCAATGAATTACTTACGGTTTACTACTTTGTCCCATTCGTTGTCCATTTTAGTTAGGAAGGCATCTTTGTCTTTCTTGATAAAGAATCCTTGAACAATATTCGCTGCATTAAATCCTGCTGGATAGAAGTGATCGGGGTAGCTTGTAATCTTTCCAGTTGCAAAACTATCTTTATAACCTTCTAAGATTGGATTATTTTGGAACACACCATTAACAGCTGAGAACGCTGATTGCTCATCCGTGTATTTTTGAGCCTGCTCTTTTTGCAATAAGAACTTAAGGAATTTCTCATCTTCTGCCTTATGCTTAGTTGAAGTTGGAATAGCAAAAAGAACATCAACACCGGAAACAAGTTTGTTCTGACTAGGATCATTAGTTGCTGGGAATGGGAATACACCCAATTTTACATTTGGATTTGCTTTTAAAATATCAGGAATAGCCCAGTTTCCTTGAAGATAGAAGACCCCTTTTCCTTTAGCAAATGCAATATTACCATCACCATATGCGACACCTAGATTGTCTTTGTGTCCATATTGAATGAGTGTTAATAACTTATCTGCTACAGTAGAATAACTATCTTTAAAAGTTGTTTTCTTATCTGTCTTATCCTTAGAAAATTGATCTGGTGCCATCGATGAAGCCACTGAATTCATGGCAACCATTCCAGTCCATGCGTCCTTTAACGTAAAGTAAATTGGAATTTCTCCCGCACCCTGTGCCTTCTTAAGGTCTGCAATAAATTCATCAAAAGTTTTAGGTGTATCTTTTAAGCCTAATGCAGCAAACTTGTCTTTATTATAAATAACACCATTACCATTCGTTGCATATGGAAGACCATAAACAGCATCATGCTTGTTATAATCTTTTTTCACCCTATCGATATAAGTTGGTTGAATATTTTTCACGATGTCATCACTTGATAAATCGGTCATAACTCCAGAATTGGATAAATCAGTGAATGTTGTACTGTCACCCATTGCTACCATATCTGGCAGATCATTTTTGGTAAGACGTGTTTTAAGTACTGTTTCCGCGTCAGGTGGTGACGTAAGATCAACGGCAATCTTAGGATTCTTTTTCTCAAATTCTTTAATTAATTCTTTATAAGTTGCAGCATTTTCAGTTTTGCTTGAAAAGAACTCAATATGCGTTTTTTCATCACTACTTTTCCCAGAACTTGAGCAGCCTGTTAATAATGATGTACTAAGTGATAATACAATTGCACCGCCAATAATCGTCTTTAAAGTACCTTTCATTCTTTTCCCCAACTTTCTATTTTAATTTATATACTCTTGTTTCAAACGGCTTCATTACAAAATTCTCAAATGATTCATCATGATTTACTCCATAGTTACTAATGAGAAGTGCTGAGCTTGCATATATAAAACCGTCTGGTAGAGTAAACGTTGCTGATTCAATGGAAAAGTTACATATAACTAGTAGCTTCTCATCATTAAGCGACCTTGTGTAAGCATATATTTGCTCATCATTTTCTAAAATCAGGTCGTAACTTCCGTAAACTATAATGTCATGTTCTTTTCTAAGTTGGATAAGCTTTTGATAATAATAAAAGGTCGATTCAGGATTCGCTAACGCCTGTTCCACATTTATTTCTTTAAAATTCGGATTGACTTCTATCCATGGTGTACCAGATGTAAAGCCAGCGTTTTTCCTATCATCCCATTGGATAGGTGTTCGGGCATTATCTCGGCCTCGAGCATAAATGGCCTGCATCATTTCTTCCTTACTTAAGCGCTGTTCAGAAATAAGCTCTTTATAGGCATTCAATGTTTCAATATCTTTATATTGATCAATCGACTCAAACGCAACATTAGTCATTCCTATTTCTTCACCCTGATAAATATAAGGTGTTCCTTGCATCATATGAAGACAGGTAGCGAGCATTTTTGCACTTTCAACTCGGTACTCTTGATCGTTCCCAAAACGTGAGACCACCCTTGGTTGATCATGATTATTCCAATAAAGACTGTTCCATCCATCCTGCTCTAACCCTTTTTGCCAGCGTGTCAGCGTTTGCTTCAGTTCAGTCAACTTCCATGGTTGGTTACTCCATTTTCCTTCAGGGCCGTCACCTAGTCCCATATGTTCAAATTGAAAGACCATGTTTAATTCATTTCTATTATAGCCGGTGTAGAGTTGAGCTTCTGCAGGAGTTACCCCTGGTGCTTCACCGACCGTAATAATGTCATATTTTGATAACACTTCTCTATTCATTTCATGGAGAAATTCATGAATTCTCGGGCCATTCATATAATATTTAGATCCGTTTCCATATTTTTTCCCCTCTATGATTTCACCTTCTGGATAATCTGTATCCTTTGAAATAAAGTTAATGACGTCCATTCGGAAGCCATCAATCCCTTTGTCAAGCCACCACGCCATCATCTTATAGATTTCTTTTCTTAAACTAGGATTCTCCCAATTTAAATCAGGTTGTTTTTTACTAAATAAATGTAGATAATATTCTTCCGTTGTTTCATCAAATTCCCATGCGGATCCCTTAAAAGCTGCCTCCCAATTGGTCGGTTTCTTTCCATCTTTACCTGGTTTCCATATATACCAATCTCTTTTTGAACTATCCTTTGACGATTTTGATTCAATAAACCACGAATGTTCATCTGAAGAGTGGTTCACGACCAAATCCATCATTATTTTAATATCATGTTGATGGGCTGCCTCAAGGAGATCATCAAAATCTTCCATTGTTCCAAATTCATCCATAATATCTTGGTAATCACTAATATCGTATCCGTTATCATCATTCGGTGACTTGTAAATAGGTGATAACCAAATGACATCAATACCGAGCTTTTGCAGATAACCCAGTTTTGAAGTGATACCTTTTAAATCGCCAATTCCATCACCATTGCTATCCTTAAAACTTCTTGGATAGATTTGGTACACAACACTTTCTTTCCACCAAGACTGATTCATCTAACCACTCCATTCCAACGTAAACGTTTACGTTTTTTGCAAAATGAAGTCCCTCTATAAAAGGCTCCTCACCGTTTCTCTTTCAACAATACAATGATTCATGATACGACTCTGAGTTTGCGTCACTTCACCCGTTTCCTTCATTTCAAAAAGCATCGTTGCTGCCACTATTCCCATATCATATAGCGGTTGAGCAACAGTTGTCAGCGAAGGGATCAGCATTTCAGCTAATTTTGTATTGTCGTAACCAATAATGGAGAGTTGGTCAGGGATTTTTATTCCTTTTCTATAAGCAACTGACATCGCACCAGCTGCTAATTCATCACTACTTGCAAATATCGCTGTAACATCCAGTTTTTTTTGAAGTATTTCTTCCATCGCTTCCATTCCAGCTGTATGAGTAAAAGTCCGACAATCAATAATGAAATCATCATTAACTGGGAGACCATGAGAATGATGAGCTGCTCGATAGCCTTCAATTCTCGGCAAACCTGCAATGGGATCACTGGTATTACCCGCAATCATGGCAATCTTTGTATGGCCTTTTTTTATTAGGTAGTCTGTTGCACTAAAAGCAGCATGGCGATCATCCACTTTGGCATAGGGAATCGGAAACTGAAAAGAAATTGAAGATACTAATACAACTGGAACATTCATATCAGTTAGAATCTTGTAGTACTCTTCACGAATGAACTCACTGACGATGATGATCCCATCAACCCGCTTTTCTGAAAGGACTTGTAAATAATTGATTGTCCTTTCCCCATCATCAGCTGTATTACAAACAATAACACTATATCCCAAATCGTTTGCGTGTTTCTCAATGCCACTTAGTATTTCGTAAGAAAACATATTTGAAACAGTAGGGATTAAAACACCAATTGTTTGCGTATTTTTATTAATAAGTCCCCGTGCTAGTGCATTTGGTTGATACCCCAGTTCTTCAATTGCTCTTAATACCTTAATTTTTGTTTTTTCAGAAAACCCTGTTTTGTTATTTAAAATTCTTGAAACAGTCGCAATCGAGACATTTGCCTTTCTTGCGACATCTTTAATTGTAGAGTTCATACTATCTTCCGCCTTAACGTAAACGTTTACTCTAATGTTTACGCTTTCATTTTACTTTATATTAAATTTTACGTCAATATACTTTTACAAATATTTATAATATAAGAGTTAATTGGTGAAAGATCAGTTTAATTTTAGGTAAACGTTTTACCTTGTTTATCTTTCAAAGTTTGCAAGTGGTTTTTTTCTACTAACTTCTATGTACAAGAGATCCTGACTAAGCGTAGAATACGCTCTAATGTACTGTCCTTTTTTCAACTCCATACGATTAATGACAAGACCATGTTGTGGTGAGATTCCACCTTTTTTCATTTTGTCTATGCTAATGAATGTCACTGGCCTTTGAATTTCCCCTTGAATTTTGCAAATTTGTAGATATCCTTAGATAATTTGTAGATATATTTTAAAACCCCATTCAAATGCGTAGACCAACGTCCATGTAATAGTAAAAAGTTAGAAATTTAATAGAAATCACTTAAGAAATCTAAGGAAGAAGCTACAGCATATCAGTTTTCGATATTGGCTAGAATAGGTTGGTAGATTGTCGCAAAACTATAAACAGAACGAAACATGGTGAGTGGGCTTCATTTTTATTTTCATAAACAACGAATGCTTAGTTATTATCTATTCGGAAAACCTCATTTACTTATGATACGGTTCACCGTACCTTATCTAAATGAGGTTTCATAGAAGAAATATGGAACACAATTAATTGCTAAAGATATTCAAGGTGACCAGAAAAAACAAATCCTAAATTTGCACAATTTATACTCCAGTTTTTATTTTATCTTGGCCACAATTTTACCCTTTACATGGCGCTCGGAGAGACGGGTTAATGCTTCAGGTACTTCATTTAGTGCAATGACTTCTTTTAACATGGAAGAGAGTTTCCCCTGTGCCATTAGAGCTAGCATTTCATCTCCCAATACAGCCAAATCTTTTTCTGCCTTTAAATCTCCAGACTGGTGTGCTGCTCCAAGAGCAATTTCATGATAAGATACTGATTTTGTAAAAGGCTTTATTTTTGTAAAATCAGGTGCACCAGAAATAAATACGATGTGCCCCATAAATGCAAGCATATCTAATGAATCTGTTGCACTTTGTCTACTCACTGCATCGACCACTGCATCTACACCACGGCCATTGGTAATCTCCATAACCTTTTCCATAACGTCTTCTTCACGGTAATCAATGACATAATCAGCACCAAGCGATTTTACATAATCATGATTATGAGCTGAGGCTGTAGAAATGACCCTTTTCCCAGCCAGTTTTGCCAGCTGAACGCCGAACCCTCCTACACCGCCAGCACCCCCGTGTATTAAAATCGTTTCCACTTGTTCAAACGGCAGTTTCCGGTATAAGGACTGGTAAGCGGTATATCCTGCTGTAGGAATAGCGGCAGCATCTTCAAACGAAATATTTTCTGGAATACGAGAAACGGAATGTGCAGTGGCTACCGTATATTCGGCAAATCCGCCTTGTTTAGTGAGGTCCCCGTGATATACCACTCTGTCTCCTTTTTTCCATTGGGTTACGCTTTCACCCGTTTCTGCCACAACGCCTGCTACGTCCAAACCGAGAATATGAGGATAGGACCAATTCGGATTGCCACCAGTTGCGGTTTTATAATCCACAGGATTTAATCCTACAGCATGAACCTCAACTAATATCTCAGCTTTTCTAGGATTAGGTGTATGAATTTCTTCTACCTTCATTTCTTTCCATTGACCTTTATCATGCAATAGCAATGCTTTCATCCATATCATCTCCTGTGAGTTAGCGTTTGTTTTACGCATCAAAGCCGGTCTTCTTGTTTGGAAGGTCGGCTTTAATATTATTTATTTTACAATTCCAGAAAGTATCAAATTCCAAACAATATCAAATTCATGATCAATGGTGGGTGATGCCCATTCTTTTGCGTGGGCAGGATGATGAAATCGAGCAGTTGCCATAAAAATACCACTAGCAATGAGCGATGCATCTGCCGATTTAAATTCTTGATTAGCCATTCCCTCTTCAATAATCGGGATGATTTGACTGATTAATTCACCGATATGAGCATTTACCACATCTACTGATTCTTCAACAAGTGTTGTATACATTGTAAATAACTCAGGGTCTTCCTGAACCAAGGTATGTTTAATATGAATCAAGGTCTTTAACCATAAACATAAACGCTCAGAAGCTGAACATTCCTGTTTAAAAACGGCCTCTAATGGTAATGAGATACTATGCAGCCACTTCTCAGCTACAGCTTCACGTAAAGATGCTTTGCTAGGAAAATGGCGATAAATTGTCCCATGACTAACATTTAGGGCCCTTGCCACATCGACAACACTCGTTTTCTCTGGTCCAAATCTGCGAAGCACCTGCTCCGCCGTATCTAAAATGGTTTCTTTCGTTAAAGCATGATCCGCCATCTATTACTCTACTCCCAGTGTAGCCATTTGTTCAGCAGCATACCGTGTCCCAGCAACAGCTTCAGCAGGTACAGCCGCTTCCATTCTTTCAATATCTGACTGGCTAAGTTGAAGACCCAAGGCGCTTAATGCATCCTGTAGTTGTGAAAGTTTGCGAGCCCCAATTAACGGGATGACGTCCTCGCCTCGTGAAAGAACCCACGCAATCGCAAGTTGTGCCACGTTTGTTTGTTTTTCCTCAGCGATTCCTCGTAAAGCCTCTACAAGAGCTAAGTTCTTATCTAGATTTTCACCCATAAAGCGAGGGGAGAAAGAACGGAAATCAGGCGCTCCTTGACGATCCTTGGACCATTTTCCACTTAACAACCCACGTGAAAGTACACCATATGCTGAAAGACTGATTCCAAGTTCACGTAAAGTCGGTAAGATTTCTTTTTCAATACCTCGACTAAAGAGTGAATATTCTATTTGCAGCCAGCTGATTGGGTGAACAGCATGTGCACGACGGATGGTGTTTGCATTCGCCTCAGAAAGCCCAATGTGCTTAACGTAACCAGCCTTCACCATATCAGCAATTGCTCCTACTGTTTCCTCAATTGGCACATTTGGATCGACACGTGCAGGTTGATATAGATCAATATAATCGACACCTAACCTTTGCAATGTGTAGGATAAGAAATTTTTCACCGCTTGAGGGCGATTATCTACACCAACCCATCCACCGTCTGGAGATCTCATCGCACCGAATTTAACAGCAATAAAGGCATTATCGCGTTTTGATCCTTTTAGGGCTTCATTTAAAAGAAGTTCGTTGTGGCCGACACCATAAAAATCTCCGGTATCGAACAAAGAAATACCTGCTTCAAGTGCGGCATGAATAGTAGCGATACTTTCTTTCCGATCTACTGCACCATAAAGATCAGACATCCCCATGCAGCCAAGTCCTAAAGCTGACACTGATGGGCCGTTTTGGCCAAGTTTTCTATATAACATAATTTCATTACCTCCATATTAAGATGGTTTTCATTATATCAACAAGTGCAACAATAATCAAATGACAGATTTCGTTTTTTGTCATTAATTAATCTTGAACAATTACCCTATTTGATTAAAATTAAAAATTCTAAGCCATTAATTACAACATAAAAGGATATATGATTTGAAGTTGCATCATAACTCTTAGGAAAAAAAGATAGTAAGTCTCCACATCTTTAACATCGAATATTTTCATCAGAACCCTTTTGTTTCAGTTCTTTGATAATTCGTTGTAGAATAGGATTTCCTTTATTATCAACTTTATAGGCAACATATATCGTATTTTCTACAAAAAGATCTGGGAAAATCACTTTTGTTTTTTGTAATCTTATTGATTCTTCAATTAAATACGTTGGCAAGATACTAATTCCCATGTCATTCTCAATAGCTTCTAAAATAGCTATTAAATTTGGAATAATATGTCTGGGCTGGATCTCAGGACGTTTGCCAAAACGTTCTCGCCAGTACCTCCGTATTATTGGCAGCTCTAACCCATAGCTTAGCCATTTTTGTCGGCTTAACCATTCTTCAATTTCCTTCATTCCTTCTGCTTCTGAAGAATAATTGAAAGGAACTACGATTACAAATTTCTCATCCTCAATTTTAGTGTATTCTATACCTGGGAGTTGAGGTTTCTGTGTCGCAATGATGAGATCCACCTTCTCTTTCTGAAGCTCAGCTAATAAAGTATTTGCAACACCAAATTGAACCAAAAATTGAATATCTAACTGCTTAATCTTCTGTAGAGCACCCTTTGTAAAATATTCAACTGGAGAGCCTAAACGAACAATAGGGTCTATTGATCCTGAAGAAGAAGCATGGCTAATTTCCAGCGTCATTCTCTCTAAGTTTTCCATGAGCGGAACAATTTTTGAATAAAGTTCTTTCCCTTTATTAGTCGGAATCATCTTACGTGGTGCACGTATAAATAATGGTTCTCCTACTTCCGCTTCTAAAGCAGCTAAATGTTGACTCATAGCCGGTTGTGTTAAAATGCGTTCTTTCGCAGCTGCAGAAACCGAACGATGCTTGTATATACTAATAAAGCTGCGATACCATTCAAAATCAATCACCCGAAGTTATCCATTCCTTTCTAGTGAAAATAACAATAAGGACATAAATTATAAGTAAAAATATGTAAGAAAAGTAATTGTTATTAAGTTTTAAAAACTAATTGCCCTTATAAATGCTTCACCTTACTTTTTGAATCATAAATGAAACATCGCTCATTTATTGAACGGTGCTCAATTTACTTTATTGGACGGTCTTTTGTAAGCGATAGACTTCACGTGTATCAAGAAGAGTTGAGACATTTTGTCGATATTCCTGATAATGATCCGTTTCAGTATGGAACTTAAGTGATTCTTCGTCTTTCCATGTTTCATAAAACACGAATACACCCCTATCTTCCAACGATTCATGTAACGTATATTCAATACATCCTTTTTCGGCGCGTGAAGGTTGGATCACTTTTACTAATTCTTCCCGAAGCAACTGTTCTTTTCCCGGTTTTGCTTTTAAAATCGCATTAATTGTAATAGAAGCCATGACGTTCCACCTTTCATACAGTAATATTGCTTTAATGAAGAAATCCTGTAAACAGTTACCTTTCCAACGTGTTTACAGGATTCTTTACATTAGTACTACATATATTAACCTAATTGTTTAATTACTTCTTTTGCAACACTAATTGTTGATTGCGGGTTTTGACCTGTTATTAAATGACCATCTACTTGAAGATGATTACTCCAGTTTGATTTTGCAACAAAGTTTGCTCCAAGTTCAAGTAAACGTGTTTCTAATAAGAATGGCATAAAGCGATCTAAAGTTGTTTCTCTTTCTTCTTCATCTGTAAATGCGGTTACGGTTTTACCCGCTACTAATGGTGTGCCATTAGATAACGTCACACCAACTAAGCCAGCTGGACCATGGCATACAGCTGCTACTACTTTGTTTGCTTCATACAATTCACGGATGATAGCATGAAGCTTCTCATTATCTGGTAAATCAAACATTGTACCATGTCCACCAGGCAAGAAAATGGCATCAAATTTTGAAGCATCACTAATTTCATCAAGCTTCAGTGTATTTTCTAAATATTTTGCTGTATCTAAAATTTCTTGTGGTGTATCTCCTTGTAAACTTCTTTCATCTACGGGTGATTTTCCACCAAGTGGACTTGCAACTGTAATGTCAAATCCTAACTTGTCAAATTCAACATATGCTTCGCCAAACTCAGAAAGCCAGATTCCCGTTTTATGTTCCTCGTTCATTTTGTCAGCCGTTGTTACGACCATTAATATATGTTTTTTCATTATTTGTTCCTCCTTGTAAGTAATCATTAATTTCCTTGAAAATTCATTGTAGTCTTCAATTATATATAATACAAATTAGAAAATAATGCTTTTGTCATAAAAATATTTATAGGTTATCCTTTTCAAATATATCTTCATAGCATGCCAATAGAAGCCTTCTCCATTTTTGGAGAAGACCTTTTATAATCTTGGGTTGAACTTTTGGTATGAATTGAATTGACCAATACGCCAATATGGGCATTCACCACATCTTAAAATTTTTCAAAGTGCTTTGTATACATCGTAAATTACTCAACAATCCTTACGAAAACAGCCTTAAAATTAAAGGCTCATTTCTGAATAAAGAACGCTATTATAACTTGTTAAGGATTGTTTTTACTTCTTCCAACATAGAATTTCTCATATCATCTGTAATATATGGAACCGCATAAAAGAATTTATGAGTGATTGATTCAATTCCGCAAAAAGCTAAAGTACCGCTGCCCATAGAAATTTCCATTGATGAAATGAGGTTATAGGGCTTTAGATTTTCTTCTGGCTGACCCGTGGTTTGAAATATGATTACCTTTTTTCCTTTCAATAATCCTACTGCTCCGTTTTCCGAAACTTGAAAGGCAAAACCATTTGTAAACACTCGATCAATGTAACCCTTAAGCATTGCTGGCATATTAATCCACCAAGTAGGATAAATAAAAATAAGGTTATCCGCCCATTCAATTTCATTTTGTTCTGCTTTTATATCTGCTGGAATTTGGTTTTGAAAAAACTGATTAAAATCATCAGCGTTTAATATAGGATTAAAATTCATTTGATAAAGGTCTCTTACTTGAACCTCATGATTTTTACTTTTTAACTCCTGTTCAACAGTTTCTTTAATAGCAGCGTTAAAACTCTTTGGGTTTGGATGTGTGTAAATTATTAAAGTTTTCAAAAAGTAAAACCTCCTGGTAATCAAATTAATAAAAATACTTTATTATATTTCAATTGATACAAACTTTTTATACATATCTGCTTTTAAAGCACTTTAAATACTTTTTTGAGGTATGTCTTTTGGACAAGCCTTTCAAACTTATTTAGCGATACCATTTTAATTTTAGGTAACGTTAGAGATGAAGGAAGAGGCTCTCTTTTTTACCAGACAATTACCTTTCGATCCCTAAAAAATAGTCCTATTCGGCCAACATTTTCAGTCGCCAGCCATACTGCTGTATCTGCTCCCTCTGCTGTTGAACGCAGAGCACTTGATCCACCCTATCTGTACGAACCCTGCCCGGACACATGGAGTTGACCAAAATGCCGCTATCTCTTAATGCGTCTACCAATTGAATCGTCAAGACGTTCAAAACAATTTTGGAAAGGGAATAAGAAGGATAGTACCCTCCAAATCCTCTATGGCTCCCATTCCACTTGACACATTTACAATCCTGCCATCCTTGCTTGCCCCAAGTAATGGAGCCAAAACCTGGGATAACCTTAGTGGGCCATAAACATTGATTTCCATCGTTTTACGGACCGTGTCTAAAGGAATGTCAAAAGACCAATCCCTCTATTGGCACCTGTTACAATGGTTGTCTTTTGATTCATTTCATTCTTCCTCTCCAATGGATTGTTTGTACATACAAATTTACTGGTGCTATTATCCTTAATCAATTTTAAAGTAATTATTTTGATGTTTAGTTCTAGCTTTGTTTTTTATGAAAAAGGCGCCTCATATTTACTTTTGGGACGCCCTCCATTATTTATTCAATTCTTGCATGTTAAATCATTAGCTCGGATCTCAGTGCTGGAAATATGGTAAACGCCAGTATAATGGTAATCACGGCCGCTGTAATCATAGCCAGACTTGCAAAAGTTCCTTCTAATTCTCCGATTTCAAAAGCCTTTGATGTTCCTGCCCCGTGTGCACTCATCCCAAGCATAAGCCCTTTGGCTGTCGGTTTCTCTATTTTAAGCACACGGATAAGTGCTGGACCTACTATTGTCCCTGTAATTCCTGTAATAATAACAAACACAGCTGTTAAAGTAGGAACTCCCCCAAGGGTCTTTGAAATGTCCATTGCCACAGGTGTTGTAATGGAACGGGGTACTAAACTATTTGTTAGGGATGTACCAAGACGCAGCCACACAGCGTAAAGAAACGAAGAGACAATGGCAACCGCAGAACCGACCGTGATACTTGCTATTATTTCGATGAGATGCCTTTTTAACAATTGGAAGTGTTTATGCATCGGTACGGCAAAAGCTACAGTAGCCGGCCCCAATAAATAACTTAACCATTTTGCTCCGCTATTATAGTCATTGTAGGAAGTATGAGACAAAACCAATAATAAAATAATAACAATTGGACTAATTAGAATAGGATTAAGTACTATCAATTTCCAACGTGCATAGGATTTCTTAATAACCCAATATACGAAGTAAGTAATGATAATACTAATGATTTTCAGAAAAATTCCCAGAATAACCACCCTTTCTCCGTTTC
>JAUZPL010000160.1 GCA_030705955.1 Bacillota bacterium
AAATTAAAAATGCTAATCGCAACCGATGTTGCTGCAAGGGGCCTTGATATTCAGGGAGTTACCCATGTTATCCATTTAGATTTTCCGAAGGATTTTTCACAATATGTCCATCGTTCAGGAAGAACAGGGAGAATGGGAGCGAGTGGAACTGTTATTTCATTGGTTACTGATCGGGAAGAAAGAGAACTTAAGGCCCTTTGCCGCAAGTTAGATGTTCCACTTTATAAACGAGTTTTTTATAAAGGCCTAATTTCAGAAGAGCGTCAAAGTGATCGGACAAGGAAGTAATTCGATTTGTTAGGTTTTAAAATCCTTTAATAAGATATAATTTCATGTTTTTTACAAAGAATAACCTTGCTTTTTTTCATCCATACTATCTTTGAGATCCAAGGAAGGAGATGGTTTTTAATGGGAAAAACAAAATTGGGAAATAAAAACGCCCAGCGCAATAATAATGCGAAACAAGAAAAAACAAGCTCAGAACTTGTTGAATTTTCAACAGGGGAAGATTTCAAAAGAAACCGTCCAAACGGTAAATAATGTATATACACGAACTTGTTGCTTAAATGAAAACACCAAAAGACTCGTCAAAACTGACGAGTCTTTAATTATAGAGAAAAGGAAAATGACGTGTGCTAATTTACACGTCATATTGAATGGTATTTGCAATATCTAAATTCTTTCAATAAAAGAGAGTCAGCGTATTTGTCCCTCTGATAGATTATCCAAAGGTTTGAGTGCCGGTGTTTCCACCACATCACCAGCATAGGAAAAGCGGGAGCCATGGCATGGACAATCCCATGTTTTTTCCGCATGGTTCCATTCAGTTTCACAACCTAAATGCGTACAAGTTGTATCAACAATGAAGAGCTTTCCATCTTTATCCTTGTATGCGCCAGATCTTTTTCCATTATGCATAACAACGGAGCCTTCGCCAATTTTGAGATCACTAGGGTCTTTTGGAACAAATTCTAATTTGCCCTTTAGAAGATGCTTTGCAACATCAATATTTGCAGAAACTATACTCTTTAAATCAGGATCTGCATCAAAACGTGATGGGGAATAAAGCTCCTTATATGGATTATCTCTATTTAAAATATGATCTGCCAATAGATGACCAGCGGTAGTACCAGTCGTCATACCCCATTTTTTAAAGCCTGTTGCCACCAAAATATTATCTTTTTTATCTGTAATAGGTCCTATATATGGCACCTTATCAAGTGAAACTAAATCCTGAGCAGACCAGCGATAAGTATATTCTTTTATGCCAAAAACCTCTTCGGCAAATTTCTCAAGCTCATCATAATGGACAATCGTATCAGATCCCTGTCCCGTTTTATGGTTTTCTCCTCCAATAATAATGAGCTTTCCATCATTTAAGGGAGTGTAACGGATAGAGCGAGTAGGATCATCTGCACTTATATACATACCTCCGGGATAGTCTTTCTCCGTTTTAATGCCTATAGCATAGGATCTTTCTACATACATTCTGGCAAAATAAAAACCTAAGCCATCATAGAATGGGAAGTGTGAAGCAATAATAACTCGTTTACACGTCACTTTATGCCCTTCCTTTGTGACTACCACCGGGCGAGCATCATCTTCATCTTCAATCGTAGTTGCAGTTGTATTTTCATAAACTGAACAACCCGATTTAACGGCATGATCAAGAAGCGTTTTTAAATATTTAAGGGGATGAAATTGGGCCTGGTTCCGCATAACCAAGGCCGCTTTAATTGGAATATCAAAAGGCAGAGAATCTACCATGTCACCATCAATCCCTAATTTCTGATAGGCCTCCCATTCCATTTTAATTTTGTCTGCATATTCATCAGTAGTAGCATAAATATAAGCATCCTCTTCACTTAAATCACAATCAATCCCTGCCTGCTTTATAAATTTAATGGCATTTGTATGGGATTCGTAGTAAAGCTTTGCTTTTTCTTCCCCAAAATGCTGAATCAGTTCATCGTAAATTAGTCCATGTTGAGCGGTTACTTTTGCGGTTGTGTGGCCGGTAGTTCCATTCAAAACACCCCCTGCCTCTAGAACTGCTACTTTAAGACCTTCTTTTGACAGCAAATAAGCAGCTGTTATTCCAGTAATTCCTGCCCCTACAATGGCTACATCCACTGATAAATCTTCCTTTAATTTATCAAAAGAGGGTAATTCTAATTCCCGCCAATAAGTTTTTGGAAATTGAGGGATTTTTTCAGATGAGCTCATATTTATTCCTCCAAGACCTATATTGTGTATACTCTATTTTTTCCATATTTGAAAAATAAATGTGTATCAATTAATTAGGTTGACTAAACAAAAATAGGTTGTTATTTTAAGAATAATATAAAAATTCAAATACTAAGCTAAGGGTGAAAGTCATGGGGAAACGCTTCGAAACAGAAATTTTACATGGAGTTACAAAGAAGAACAGGGTCATTACAAGCAAGGTAACTCCTATTTATCAAACATCTGCTTTTTCCTTTAAAGATTTAGATGAATTAGAAGGATTTTATCAAGGAAATGGGCGATATTTATATTCCCGTGTCAGCAATCCGAATACGGATGAATTAGGTGAAGCCGTAGCGGTACTAGAAGGTGCCCCTTCCGGTGTCGCCACATCATCAGGATTATCGGCTATTTTGGCTGGTGTCCTTGCTGTTGTAAAAAGTGGAGATCATATTATTGCTGCAGATGATTTATATGGTGGAAGCTTTCATCTTTTAAAAGAAGAGTTAAATGAGCTAGGAATTGAAACTACATTTGTTTCCTTTTCTGATTTATCTAATGTGGAATGTGAAATCAGAGACAATACAAAGCTCCTGTATACAGAATCGATTACGAATCCATTATTACGAGTGGAGAATGTAACAGAAGTGGTCAAGTTAGCGCAAAAACATTTTCTTTCCACCCTAGTAGATAATACTTTCGCAACACCGTATCATTGCCAGCCATATTTGCTTGGTGTAGATTTGGTTGTACACAGCGCAACTAAATATATTGGCGGTCACAGTGATGTAACGGTTGGAGTTGTAGTGGGAAGGGCAGATCTGATTGATCGGGCCCGCTCAAAAGTGGTGAACCTTGGGACAAATATCAGCCCGTTTGAAGCGTGGCTTACATGCCGAGGGTTGAAAACTCTGGCACTAAGAATGAAAGCACAGTCATATAATGCAAAAAAATTATCAGATGCCCTAAGCAAAAATCCAAACGTTGAAAAAGTCTACTATCCACAAACAGCAGATGATAATGGATATGGTGCAATGGTTACGATCGAGCTCTCTAAAAAAGTGGATATCAATCATTTTTTCCGTTCACTAGGATGGGTTAAAATTGCCCCAACATTAGCGGGAGTGGAAACAACAGTTTCCCATCCATTGACAACTTCCCACCGCGCGTTACCGAAAGAAGCATGTGAGGCATTAGGTATCACCCAAGAGGTTGTTCGAATATCAATTGGAATCGAACACATAGAGGATATTATTTTGCAATTTGAACAGGCGATAGAGAAGTCATTAATATAATTTGTGAAGAACCTTGTAGATTTGAGACAGGGTTCTTTCTTTTTTATTTATTCCTTCTTCCCTTGCTCGGCATAATAGTCCACTTTCTTAATATTGACTCCGACAAATGTTTCGATTATACACTGTGCTCCGGCAATGGAGAAAATCAAGATAAACACAAAAGTAACTTTTGGAAAGAGCAAATAGGCCGTTCCTAGGAAAATTGCACTCCAAACACCAGCACACCAATAGCATTTAAGTAAGTAACCAAATAATGATTTTGGAACTTCCTTGGATTTTGTACCGTCTTCTGTTTCCACCGTTACTTTTTTCATAAAAGGTTTTCGGATAAATTCAGTAATTTTATCAAAAACAATTAAATGTGTTAGCCGGTAGCTGGCTAAAATTAACATGATGTATGTCATCCACGAAATGCGGTCCATGTTCTGCCCCTCCTGATTCTCCTTATAGTTTCAGCACAGCATCAAAAAAATATGTAGATCCAAGGTGCTTTCGTCAATTTAATATTTTGAACCTGTATATTTTGACCCATAAAGAAAAAATATATATTCGGAGGAGGCGACAAAATGAAAAAACCATTACTCATTTGCTTTATGTTTTTACTATCAATTTTCTGTATTCCAAATATTTCATTTGCTCAGACGGTGTATACTGTTCAGCCGGGTGATTCACTTTGGAAAATTGCTGTCAGGTATCAGGTTGGTTTGTCTGAGATTATTTCAGCTAACCCTCAATTTAAAAACCCTGCTTTAATTTATCCAGGTGAAAAAGTAACAATACCGAATTTAGATGCAACGAAAAGTATTGAAAATCAAGTGATCCAATTAACCAATCAACAGCGTGCAAAAAATGGATTAAAAGCACTCACTCCTAATTGGGAGCTTTCAAGGGTAGCACGTTATAAAGCAATGGATATGAGGGACAAAAATTATTTTAGTCACACAAGTCCAACTTATGGTTCTCCATTTACGATGATGAAAAATTTTGGTATTGCTTATCGAGCTGCAGGTGAAAACATTGCTGCAGGCCAATCAACACCACAAGAAGTAGTCAACTCTTGGATGAATAGTCCAGGGCATCGTGCCAATATTTTAAGCACGACCTACACCCAAATTGGAGTCGGATACGCACAAGGTGGGTCGTATCGTTATTATTGGTCACAAATGTTTATATCTCAATAAGTCAAAAGGGTCAGCTCTTCAATTGGGCTGACCCTTTCTACGTCTTCAGACCGATATAAAAATCCAGCTTAAGCTCGTTATAAGAAAAATGGAATAAAGGTAAGATGAAATCAAGATAAAGAAAGGAGGAAAACAAAATGAAAAAATTTGGTTTATTAGTAGCAGGGGGAATCGCCGCAATTGTATTACTTTCAACGATTGGACCAATGGTGGGATTTGCGATCAGCCTAATCCTCTTATACTTCATTTTTAAAAAGTTTTTAAAAGCAGAAACAAAAAAACGAAAAATTGGATTAGGAATCCTTGGATTAGTCGTTCTGGTGGCGGCTGTTCATAATATTCCTGCTGTCATTGGAGTTTTAGCTGCATATATTCTCTATCTTGTCTATAAAAAATGGAACGAAAATAAATTCGAAAAAGTAAAAGTAAAAGAAGAAGATCCATTCGTCAATTTTGAAAAGCA
>JAUZPL010000161.1 GCA_030705955.1 Bacillota bacterium
AGACAGCTGCTTCTGTTTCATCATCTATTCCAAGCAGATAGCGTAAATTGACAGACATGGAATTCATACTCTCCCATGTAGCCTCAACATTATAATCTTTTTCTAGAATCTGCTTGATCATTTCCTTTGTAGAGGTTTTTCCACAAGTACCCGTTACCCCAATCACAGGGATTTGAAAAAGATTTCGATAGTAATCAATAAACCAAAAATAAGCTACTTCTACATCATCCACTTCAATTAATGTTATTTGATCCCCTAAATTTGTGCATTGCTCTGATGAATCAGTCACGACGGCAATAAAATCATTATCACTCCAATATTTTCCTTTTATTGGATCTCTATCTCTATGAAAAAGTAAAGTATTATTTTTAATATTCTTTTTCGCTTCATTCATCACTCTTTTAATAAGAAAATTGTCCAAACCGTTTATTACATGGCCGTTTATTTGCTGAATAATTTCGTTTAATAGTAAGTTTTTCATATATTCTGCTTCCTCCAATCTTGTTTATTGCTTACTATCCATTTCATATCCTGCTAATGACGTTGCATAATTGAGTAACCGATGGGCTGCTAAATTTCGCAATTTATAGGCTTTTACTTGTGAAAATAAGTTATCAGGTTTCGCATTGATTTCTAATATTTTGATATTGTTATATTGATCAATACACAGGTCTACAGCCAATTCTCCAAATGGGCCTACTTCATCTTCAACCGTCTCAACAATTCCACGTGTCACTTTAGTAATTTGGTTGCGAATTGCCCGGACTTCTCCTAGATCTGCATATAACTTTTTCAGAACCTGACTCGAGCGTCTATTAATTTCTGTTTCTTCCGACATAACCCCTTCTTTTGTTAATCGAGCTACCATCCCTGTTCTCATCCAATTTTGAAGACCATTTTTTTGCATATACACTCTCAGTTCAACATAATGTTCATTTAGTTCTTTTCTCTTAATAGCCTCTTGGACTAAATATGTTTTATTTTTTAGTGGGAAAAAGAAGGATATCAATTCTTCTATCTCATTGAGCGGCTGAAAAATACGATGGTTGGAATTCATCCAGAAAATACCTGATGATTTTTGTATAACCCGGACAATTCCATGGCTCAATGCACCGCCAATTGGCTTAATAAAAATTTCGCCATGGAGATTAAGCATTTCTAATAGATCATTTGGCTGCTCAAGTAGACGTGAATCAGGCAGGTATTCTTGATGCTCTTCGGAAAGTAACTGGTGTGCAGTCCATTTGTTTCCTGTTATTTCAAAAAGTGATGGCGGGTTAATAAAAGGAATATTATAGATAAACTGAAGCTTTGCCCGAAGCTCATCCATTTCATTTTTCTGCTTATTGCTCGTTCTAAAATAGCGATCATAAATAACTGCAGGAAAAGGAAATAATCCCTCTCCGTCCATCGTTGTTCCTCTTATTAGTTGCTGATCCCATTGAATATCCTTTGGTTCAAATACATAGACAAACATTTGTTTTTCTTTTGCAATCTTGTTTAAATACTGGAAATATGTTGCCTGCCTTTCAAATGGGCGATCAGCAAGAATCCCCATGATAGGACCTAAAATAATTGCCCCGTTTATTGAAGAAATTTTTGGAATCCAATCCTTTGGAAGAGACAATGCCTTGCGGAGTGCTGGTGAGAGTTGAATGATATTGGAGTTACGAAAAGAGAATGGATAAGGTCTGATTGTTGCTTTAGACATTGATTTTCCTGCACAAATAAAAGTACTCTGGCCTTCTATTAGATTGAATTTCATTCTTGTTTTTCTAGGGATATAAATAATCTTCCCTCGTTCATATGGAACGGAAGGTACTGTAAGTTTCCAACTTTTGCGAATATCGGTCTTCCCATTAAGGCAATGGCCTTTTTCAATCGCCTCAAATAGAACAGATAATTCTTTCTCATATAAGGCATAGCCTTTCATATTTATTAACTGCTTTTTAATATCTTCCCATAAAAATTTAAGCATGATTTGATTTCCTTGATAATATGCTCTCTGAATGAGTGGATGATATAAAAGCGGGCATTGCAATACTTGGTGCTGTGAGGCAACCAGTTTTGCAATGCACAGCGTTGCAATTGTAATTTCTGGCTCAACAATCCAAGAGCTTAATGACAAATATTCAAAACCATATGATTTTTCCCGGTACCGTCCCAAGCCGCCATGCTTTGTTGTTCTTCTCCGTCTGCTCTTACTTGGTTCCTCAATCATGGCTAGCGGGATAGCAAGATAATAATCCAAGGCCCTTAAAAGTGAAACGGATGGCTTAATCCCGAAATGGAGATGACCCCCGCACTGATACCCAAAAAAAGGCATACTGCCAGCCCGAAAGGCTATATTGTTAAACGGTATTTTTTCAGATGCTTCAGCTATTAATTTTTTTATATTATTATAAAGCTCATGTGGTGATTCAGATTGCAGTGGTCTTATCTCTGCCAAGGCATATTCACCACTATCCTGTTCAATCTGCCTCTCATCACACCCAACCGGACCTTCCAGTGGAAAAAATTCAGATGCTGGGATTAATTCATCGTCACAGCTAAGCATAAACTCCACATCGGCCCCAAGCGTAAATGAATCCGTCGGTTCTATCATTGCCTCGGTCAAACCGGATGAAATTGGATTAATATCAATAACAATCGGAAATTCATTTGTTGTTACACCAATTTTTACATAGGCTTGCGTTAGCCCTGTTAAATAAACAGCTCGAATCGCCATATGCAGACAATCCTCAGGAATTGTGTCGCTGTCAATGTCATTCCACTTCCATCCATTTAATTCCGTTCTAATTGGAATCTCATTGCTAATAACTAAGTGTGCATTTGCTTTCTGTACTCTAACAACAGATAAATCCTTTATTTCTAACCGATATTCTTGCTCAAAGAAATATAGTTTGGTGAAATAATCAAACCCTTCTTCCAATCCTTGTTCTTTTGTATAAACTATTGCGATATCCTTACCACCATGATGACCAAACTTCCGGCCAATAATAGGGAATGAGACTGTCTCAACATCTGTCATTTCGATTACTTGAATATGATTTAATTTAAGGATTTGAAGGGTTAGCTCTTTATCTGCTGTTATACAGAATGGTTCCTTTTGCGAGACCAAAAGTATAACCTCCCATTCATTTAAATGGTTTATTAAACTCATTCAAACTTATTCTAAATAATATATGGTATTCAAACTCTGATTCTTGTGTTTATCCCTTGTATTGTCCTTATTAATAAAATTACGATAATAGCCAATTACGCACAATTTATTTCACGATTGCATTGAATATTTTATAAGACTTGCTGCCGATTTGAATTTAAAGAAGGTGAGAGGAAACAATGACAATCGAGTTTATTGAGCAGGAATTTTTAAAATTTTATAAAGGAAATAGGGAGTTGCATTGTCATATTGAGGCACTCCATGCCGTGTCCCCAAAGGCTGATCTCTTAACTGACAAAATCGTTGAGAAAACATTAGAAAAAACAAATTGTTCTGGCATCATAAGCAAAGTCTCGAGAAAAGAAGCAGATTTAAATCGAAAACCCGACGGTCAAAATAATGAAGCATTAGCCAAATATCAAAATATAATTAATGAAATTCTGCAATACCAAGGCATCCTTGATATGAAAATAAATCAGCTTACTAAACCATATCTTCATTTATCTGTACATGGAATGAAAGATGTCTACCATGGACCATATGCGATTGAAATTGGAACATGTAATGGAAAATCATGTTCGAAAAGGATGGAAGATTGGTTCCTTGAAACCATAACAAATAAAAGAAACGAGTTCCTGCCAAAAATAAACATCCTTTTAAATGAAAAATTTGATGGAGATCAATCGATTATTTTTCATCGATGTGGAGATGGGAAAACTTACTCTGGTTATGGGAAACATTTTCATACATTTCAAATCGAAATAGCCCGAACCTTACGCGAAGATTACCTAAGTGAAATCGTAGAAATACTTTCAAATGTAATAAATGAATTTCATCAAATATAATTATTTAGGGGACATCCAGATTGGTGATGTCCCCTAAATAATTATAAGCCCACAATATCTTTTACATATTTCGGCAAAACAAAAGAGGCAAGAAATACATCACGATCAATGTATTGTGTATCTTTATCTTTAAGTCTATTGAGGTCTGCGTCAAGTGGATCCCATTTTTTTGAAGCCAATGTAAAACTCCAGAGTCCACAAGGAAATAAAGGAATATTAATCAAATATATTCGAACGATCGGAAATTTTTCTTTTAGATTTTTCACTGTCTTTTCTAATGTAGATTTATTGTAAAATGGGGATCCTGATTGGAAAACGGCTAGACCTTCTTCGGTTAGACGATCATATACTAATTGGTAAAAATCAGGCTTAAAGAGCTTTGCACCTGGGCCGACAGGGTCTGGGCGATCAATCATAAGAACATCATAATTTTCCTTTGTTTCTTGAATCCAATCCCGCCCATCTTTATGGATCATTTGAAATCTCGGTTCATTTTCATAAAAGGAGATCGGCGTTAACCATTTTCTGCAAGCCTCCGTTACGCATTTATCAATTTCAATTACATCAATTTTTTCAATTCCAGCATACTTCATTGCCTCACGGGCAGGGCCACAGTCCCCCCCTCCAATCATTGCCACATTCTTAGGATTAGGATGCGTAACTATCGGAATATGACTAATCATTTCATTGTAAATAAATCCCTCTCTCATTGAATTTTGTGGAGCTCCATCTAATACAAGCATTTTTCCAAAACCTTTCGTGTCTACAATACTAATTTCTTGAAAGGGAGATTGTTCATAGTACAGTAAGTCTTTAATTTTATATGACATTTCAATTCGAGCCCCGGCCACGTAATTTCGAATCCAAAGTACCCCATCTTCATCTCGCTTATAACCTGAAAGAGAATCTTGTCCAGACATTCTTTTCACTATCCTTTTTATAAAAGTAATCCCTCTAAATAATGTATGAAATATTGCCAAGCCATGACATGCTTCAATCACACAATTGTAATTTCAAATGGAGAAAAACATTAGCAAAAAAAAAAACCATCAAATAATAATAAAATGTACCCTATAGAGTAGACACTTAAAAAAAGTCTACCTGTAGGGTACTTTTTTGTATAATTAAGAAATACAAC
>JAUZPL010000162.1 GCA_030705955.1 Bacillota bacterium
CAATTAAAATAAAAAACTCCTCAAAAGCACAATAATATCGCAGTTTTTGAGGAGTTTTTGCATTATTAACTGTTAGACTCAGGAAAAGCGAATTGTCGTCACTATAAAAAAGAAATAGCACCTTGCCTACAGATTCAAAAATACCACAGCATCAAGAGCTGTGGCAGTGAAAAGTTGTATATTAAAAAAACCATAGTGTGGGTGTACACTATGGTAAAAATTTGAATAAGCCATCATTATTATAGTATTAATTGATATAGATTACAAATGAATTGCTTTTCCAATATAATTTTTTAATAAGCCAAGCTGTACATTGCCTTAATATGTGATACGTAACGAATATGACTTGCTTCTTTCATGGCTGAAGCTGGAAAGCCTTTTAACGGAATAGAGTTCGAACCAATTGAGGCAACTGCATCTTTTCGGCCTAAACTTGCAAGTGTACCAGAGTTAACTGGTGAAAATTCTTTTAATGATTTGTCTTCTAAGTATGCATAGATATTGTATCCTGTTTGTTCTCCCATTTGCCAAGCATATTGTGCCGTAGGAGCGTATGGTCGGCCATCCGGTCCAAACAAGACAGCACTGTCACCAACAACAAATACATCACTGTGTGAAGTAGACTGCAAATATTCATTAACTGTGGCACGCCCACGATTTACTTCAAGACCCGATTGACCAACTAGAGGATTTCCTTGTACTCCGCCCGTCCAAACGAATGTATTTGCAACAATCTTTTGTCCATCCTTTAAATCAACGACATTTCCATCTACATTTGTTACAGGAAGACCAGTTAAGAATTGAACACCACGTGATTTCAAGCTTTCTGTAGCCCGTTCAATAAGTGCATCAGATAATACTGGCAAAATCTTAGGACCAGCTTCAACAAGGAGGAGCTTTACTTCTTTAGGATCTACCCCATATTTTGCAGTAAGTGATGGCATTATATCAGCAATTTCCCCAACCAATTCAACGCCAGTTAGGCCTCCGCCCCCAATTAGAATAGTGGCATCTGCCTCATTTTTGGTAGTTGCATACTCGCTAATCCGTTCTTCGATATGTGAATAGACTTTATTTGCATCCTCCGCGGATTTTAGAACCATGCTGTTTTCCTCTAATCCCGGAATACCAAAGTAGGCTGTTTTGCTTCCCAATGCTACGACTAGCACATCATATGTTAAAGAAGAACCATCTGAAAGTTTGACTTCTTTTTGGTCTACTGAAAATGACTCAACTTTTGCAATCTTAAGATTAATATCTTTTCCTTTAAATAATTTCTCTAATGGCATCGCAATGGCTTGTTCAGAAATACTCCTAGCAGCCAATCGATGAAGTTCTGTAATAAGTTGATGGGTAGGATACTGATTAATAACCGTTACTTGTGCTTGTTCTTTATTTATAAATTTACGAATATTTATGGCAGTTAAAAGCCCACCATATCCGGCACCTAAAATGACAATATTACTTGACATAATTTTTCCTCCGTCCTCCTAGTTGTATGGTTAAATGAATTATTTGTTTGAACGTTCTGCGGAAACCTCAAGGTACGCATTAATGAAACGGAACAGCTTTTGTGCTTGAGGATCCTTCATCATTTTTAAAAGTCCGAAAAGGCCTACGACTTCATTTCTATCTTCAGCACGGTCTTTAGCTTCGATTACAGTTTGAGCAAGGTTTTTTACAGTATCTTTAACCGGTCCAGCAATTCCAGTGATTGCTCCAACCGTATCATTTTTCAAAATCTCATCAGTTGCAACCAATTGGATAAAGTCATATGACTTCGTTAATACAGTAACCATCTCGGTTAATCTAGGAAGTTGTTCAATTAAAGTTGTCAACGACTCCTGAACCTCTGGCTTTAATAACTGGTCAAGCACATCAGAAGGTACCTGCTGTCCTTCCTTCGACGTTGGTTTTTCCACTACTTCTAACATATCTAAATCCCCTTTCGGTCGGTTGATAAGAAAAGTAATAAGCGTATCTGATCGTAGATAGTTATCACGGAATAAAAATTCGAAAACCTTCTTACTAGTCTTCACTTTCTGCTTGTTTTCCATTAATTTTTCAATAGGTGGTGTTCAAGTAGAAAAATAAATAATATAAACACTATAGTTATCATGTAAAATATAATCTAATTGAGAAATATTTTCAAGAGAAACCTTTCATTTAGTAAAGTTTCTTATTATCATATTTTTTATCCAAAAAACAAATATTAAGCTTTTAGCTAAATGCCCTTTAAAATCAAAAAAGCCTCGAATCCATTTTTCGAGACTTGTTAAAAATAATGTTAAATTGGTGATTCGCATAAAAAGAGTTTATGTATTAGCTTATTTCTTCATTTACTTCATTTTCAAAATAAATCGATTTTTGATCTTTGCCACATTGATTAACCTCACATTGAAAAGTAATTCGATAATTTTCATGAATGTATGGTTCCACATTCGTAACTTCCATAGTTTTTCCACAATGTTTACAACTTGGCAGAACTTTCATTCTAATGGCAAACTCCACTTTATTTTTCTCAATCCGAATAATTTTCGGGGAATGCTTTTTAATGGGGTATTCGGGATTCCTAACAAAATAAGCTGATTCTATAGGCTCTTCAAGAAAAACAACCAACGGCTGCCCATGATACTTTTGATTTTTGTCATTAACACGAATGATCGTTGGCACGGTAACCATCACCCCAATAATAAAAACTTTTATGAGTACAAATCAATTATACTCCATGGCGTGGTTTTATTTTTAAACAATTATGTGAAATGAATAGGTGCCTGACCCTCGGTGCATTAATACATGACCGTTTCGGGCCAGGCACTTGTTCCTTAGAAAACATTTTCATAATATACAAGTAATTTTTTGTTGTAAAAACCCATGCTTTTTTTTTAAAAAAGCCAAACTCAATTTTCTGAGTTTGACTATCTTCAGCTTTTACACATATTCCTTTTGCTGTGCAAAACTTTACCTAACATCTATTGTATTAGTAGTAGGTACTGATAATACGCCTTCCACCTCATCATCATCAATTATAGCGGATGGTAATCCTGTCATACTTCCCCAGTAGTAGGTGCCAAGGGAACCGATTGCAACAACAATAATATCAACAGGATGTTTAAGAGCCCCTGTTCCTCCGAATGTACCAAAATAAGAAATCACCATCACAAACATATAATAAAATATTAGCCACAATGAAGATTTAACCTGTTGTGAAAAACTTACCTTTGCTACTGGAACCCATTTTTTAAAGAATAAATAAATCACAAACATCACGATTTGGGAGCCAAGCAGCCAGGAAATTGTTGACCACCCAGACCAGTATACCATTAATGATGCAATCACAAATGAGACTGGACCGATGAAACTCATTCCCTTTAAATAAAATGGACGGTGTAAATCTGCCGCATTACGGCGAAAAGCTGCTGCTGCAATTGGTGCAATGGCATAACTCAACACAAGTGCTGCTGAAACAACACTAATTAAAGTTTCCCAAGATGGGAAAGGCAACGTCCAGAAAATAGATAAAACAAAGGATAACCAAACTGCTGGGCGAGGAATTCCAGACTTTTCGTCCACCTTGCCAAAAACTTTAAACAGGGTTCCACTACGAGACCAACCATAAATTACCCTTGGTGTCGTTGACATATAAATATTCCCTGTTCCATTAGGAGAAATAATTGCGTCGGAAACGATAAAATAAGACAACCAGCCGAGTCCAAGAACAGTAGCAATATCTTTGAACGGAAGGCTGAATTCCTTACTAACACCTGACCAGCCATTAGAAATGATATCTGTTGGTATACTTCCTAAAAACGCAACCTGTAATAATACATAGACGATGGTTGAGAGTACAACGGATAAAATTAATGCGATTGGAATCGTTCGTTGAGGATTTTTCGCTTCGCTTGCAACGGACACTATCGGTGTTAAACCTAAATAAGCAAAAATGACTCCCCCCGTAGAAATAGCTGATTCAATTCCCCATGATCCTGAAGGAGCAAAACCACTTATAGAAAAGTTTGCTGATTTCATTTGTGTTAGTAGTACAAAAATCGTAAGCGCTGGAACAAAAAATTTAAAAATGGTTATAATCGTATTGAACTTTGCAAATGTTTTAACACTATAATAATTTAGAAGAAAAAATAAAACTAGTATTGCAAATTGAAAAAGCCATCCGGTTAAAGTCGGCAAACTTGATCCAGTTTTCGTTAAACTCGGAAACCATGCTGCTGCATATTGCCGGCCAGCTTCCACCTCAATAGCAATTAGACTTGAATAAGCAATGACCGTAATGGAGCCAATGAGATAACCCATTAGCGGTCCATGAGAATAAACTGGATAACGTACAACTGCTCCTGCTCGAGGTATGGCAGCACCAAGTTCACAAAAAACCAATCCTAATAAAAGAATGGCAAATCCACCGATCACCCACGAAAAAATTCCTGAAGGCCCTGCAAGTTCACTAACATGACTTGCAGCAAATAACCAGCCTGAACCAAATATTGCACCAAATCCTATAAACGTAAGATCTGACAAAGAAAGCTCTTTCTTAAATTTCCCATTTGTTGACATGCAGCTTCATCCCTTCAATGAATCCTTTTTATGTTTAGACCACTTCTATAAAATGGAATAATATTATTTTTTTAGGATACTAAGGTAGGTAGATTCTAAGAAGTCTGCTTCATACTTTTTCCTTCTGTTAAAATGATCGAATGCAAAAAGCCTTAATAAATTAATTTCCGAAACTTTGTTCTGTGCGGTTAATGATTTCATCTTGCAATGCTTTATCCAAATTGTTGAAATAGTCGCTATAACCGGCAACCCTTACAATTAAATTGGGATATTGCTCAGGGTTTTCTTGGGCATTGATCAATGTTTCACGGTCAATAACATTGAATTGAATATGATGTCCGTCCATGGCAAAATAGGATCTAATCAATGAAGCCATGTTCTTTACGCCCCGCTCACCTGCAACAACAGACGGGGTGAATTTTTGATTAAGTAGTGCACCTCCCGTCTTTAGTTGATCAATTTTGGAAGCAGATTTGATAACAGCTGTTGGTCCGTTGCGATCCGCGCCTTTTTCCGGTGAAATCCCATCTGACAATGGAATCCCAGCGTGCCTCCCA
>JAUZPL010000163.1 GCA_030705955.1 Bacillota bacterium
AATATCTGGATCTGGAATCGGAACCGCAGAAAGAAGTGCCTTTGTGTATGGATGCAGAGGATTTTCATATAGTTCCTCACTATCGGCTAACTCTATTAATCTACCAAGATACATTACACCCACACGATCACTAATATGACGTACAACCCCTAGATCATGCGCGATAAAGATGTATGTTAGCTGGAATTCCTTTTGAATGTCTTTCATTAAGTTAAGTACTTGTGCCTGGATGGAAACATCAAGAGCAGATACAGGTTCATCCGCGATGATAAGCTTTGGTTTTGTCATCAAAGCTTTAGCTATCCCAATGCGTTGGCGCTGTCCACCACTGAATTGATGAGGGTATCGCTTTGCATGATAGCTGCTAAGTCCCACGACCTCAAGCATCTCCCTTACTCGCTTCCGTCGTTCCTCCTTCGATCCAATTCCATGAACAATCAACGGTTCTTCAAGAATTTGTTCAACAGAATGCCTTGGGTTTAATGACGCATATGGATCTTGAAAGACCATTTGAATATCTCTGCGGGTTTTTCTTAAATCTGACTTCGACATGCTCGTAATTTCTTTATCTTCAAAAACAATTTTGCCATCACTTGCTTCGATCAAACGCATGAGCAATCGGCCTGTCGTTGATTTGCCGCAGCCGCTTTCACCAACGATACCCAACGTTTCTCCTCTTTTCACATAAAAAGAAACATCATCAACCGCTTTGACTTCTCCTTTTTTACCACCCAAAAGACCTCCCGTAATAGGAAAGTATTTTTTCAGTCCTGATACCTCAAGAAGTAACTCCGACATGTTCGTCACCCCTTTCCTTTACTGTATGTAAGAAACATCTCACTTCATGTCCAGATTTTTCTGTTTTATATAAATCTGGTGTTTGCTTATGGCATTGATCAAATACCTCCGCACATCTTGCAGCAAACCGGCAACCCTGATGGATAGTTCCAGGTGTTGGGACACTTCCGGGAATACTGTATAGTCGGTCCTTCTTCCCCCGTAAATCAGGAATTGACTTCAAAAGTCCTTTTGTATAAGGATGTTTTGGATTTTTAAGGATGGTCCTAACATCCCCTTGTTCAACGATTTGGCCACAATACATAACGATCACTCGTTCACAAATTTCGGCTACTACTCCTAAATCATGGGTAATGAGAATAATGGAAGTATCTGTTTTTTTATTTAAATCTTTCATTAATGCAAGAATTTGTGCCTGAATCGTTACATCAAGGGCAGTGGTTGGTTCATCTGCAATAAGTAGCTTTGGATTACATGCCATCGCCATTGCGATCATGACCCGTTGTCTCATCCCACCTGATAACTGATGCGGATACTCTTTAAGAATTCCTTCGGCACGTGGAATACCAACAAGTTTTAATAATTCAATGCTACGGGAATTGGCTTCTCCCTTTGAAAGGTCCGTATGTAGACGAATAGCTTCCATTAATTGGTTCCCAACTGTAAAAAGGGGATTCAATGAAGTCATAGGCTCTTGGAAAATCATTGAAATCTGATTTCCGCGAATTTTTCTCCACTCTTTTTCGGATAAATGGGTCAAATCTTTACCGTCAAAAATAATCTCACCTGTTTCTACTTTTCCTGGCGGACTGGGGATTAACCCCATGGCAGTTAAAGATGTAACACTCTTTCCACTTCCAGATTCACCTACTATCCCGAGTATTTCCCCATCTTTTAATTCAAAGCTAATTCCATCAACAGCAGGGACATATCTTTTTCCCGATTGAAAAGATACCTTTAAGTCCTTTATTTGAAGAATAGGATCCTTACTCACCTTTACACCTACCTGACCATTATTTTCTGATTATACATAAATATTATAATATAGTAAATTTTTAGATTATTATATTATGTTTTATTATAGAATCTTAGTATAAATTTAGCAAATACTTTTAAATTTCTATTTTATTCTTTGTTAATAAAATTTATTGAAAACTCTAAAATCGCCTATGTTAATGCGTTAATAAATTATTAAATTAAAGCAAAAAAAATTTGTATCTAACCAATTTATATAAAGATTTATTTTTTTATGAGGTATTTTTTCCCTTTTAAACTCAACTAAAACATTTATCTAATATAATTGTTACCCTTCTTTTAAAACCGAATTTAACCTGAAAATCAGTTTTCTAATTTTGTTACAAAAAAACATCCCCCACCTGATTCAAAAAGATCATTGTGGGGGATTTCGTTTTTCTTTGGAAAATCTTTTCTACAGAGAAGGTGATAGCAAAATAAATAATTCAGTTATGAACTGGAGATATTAAATTAAAATTACTTTGCTTTAGCCTTCACGAACTGTACAAGGATTCAAATTTAACTTTTAAAAAAGCAAAATGATTGGAGGTATTAATTTTGAAAGTAGTTATATTTTTGTTGATACTAATTCCTTTCGTTGCCCAATTATTAATGTTGCCATTGGTCAATAAGATTCATCCAATTATTTTTGGGTTTCCATTATTCCATTTTTGGCTGCTCATTTGGATGATTCTTACTCCTATATTTACATGGTTCGTTTTCCTGATTCAAAAATCGAGAGGGGAAATTGACTGATGAAAGGGAATTTAACATCTCTAATTGTCACAACTATCATTGTATTAATCGTTGTTTTGATTGGGTTTATTGCTGGGAGAAGTAAGGAATCACGTAGCTCTGTTGAAGAATGGTCTGTTGGTGGGCGGCGTTTAGGAGCCTTATTCGTCTGGTTTCTTATTGGGGCAGATATTTATACAGCTTACACGTTTCTTGGACTAACAAGTTCTGCTTTTAAAGGCGGCAGTATCGCTTTCTTTGCAACCCCATACGTTGTATTAGCCTATCCTCTTGCCTACTTCTTCCTTCCAAAGATTTGGAAAGTTGCAAGTGTGCATAAGTTTACTACCTTAGCTGATTATATAAAAGGGCGTTTTGACAGTAGATTATTCTCTGTTCTTATTGCCATTGATGGTGTATTAATGCTGATTCCATATATTGATCTGCAATTAAGCGGAATTGAGGATACATTAAGAGTGGCTGGGACAGGCTACATCAATATCACCTTTGTTGTTATCGTTTCATTCCTGCTCGTTGCTTTTTATACATTTTTCAGCGGTATTAAGGCACCTACTTACACAGCTATTCTGAAGGATATTTTAGTTTGGGTTATCATGTTATACATGGTTGTTTCGATTCCAATGATTCATTTTGGCAGTTGGGGTAGTATGATAAATACAGCAGTTGATAAAGCTCCAACCATGCTTACCCTGCCAACATCAGGACCAAAAGGAATGCTCTGGTTCTCAACTGCGGCACTCGTCTCAGCTGTAGCACTGTTTATGTGGCCACATACCGTAACAGGCACATTTAGTTCTAAAAGTGGCGAATCACTGAGAAAAAATGCAATTGTCCTACCGTTCTATAACATAGTCTTGATGCTTGTTACCTTTTTAGGAATTACAGCATTTTTGGTTATACCAGCCGGGACTGACCCGCGTTTTGCTTTCTTAGAGTTAATACGCATGTCATACGGCGGTACAATGCAGGGACTTGCTTATTCAACCATTGCTTTAGCTTCTTTAGTTCCTTGTTCGATTATGGCAATCGGCGCCTCAAGTTTATTTGCCAATAATATTTACCGGGATGTAATCAATCCAAAAGCATCACCATCTAGAATGATTAACGTAACACGTTATATGGTATTTGTTGTCATTGGGCTTGCACTATTGTTCGGTTTGTTATTCCCAAGTGCACTTATATCCTTGCAACTTATGGGGGTTTCAGGTACAGCTCAAGTATTCCCGGCTGTCGTCTTTAGCTTATACTGGAGAAATCTCTCCAAAGAAGCTGCCTTTGCTGGATTTATTGCAGGGACTGCTGTTGTAGCGTTTCTTTACGCAACCCAGCAATCGTTTGGAGCATACGAAGGTTTTTGGGGAATTGTTGTCAATATACTTGTTCTTATTATCTTGAATCCTTTCTTTACAAAACACGCTAAAGGAAGAACCAATGGGGTTATTGAAACATTGTTTGGCAATAAGGGTTAAAAGATAAAATGGATGGTGCGACCATCCATTTTTTTATTTTTTTATACACACTAGAGCCTATATAAGTGAATACATTGGAATTATTAAGGTATCTATAAACATCTCATAACTTTCGAAATTGAATGATCATTTCATTCCTTAATTAAGTTTGTTGCTTTTTTAAAGAACACATATTTCTGGATCATAAAAAACATAGGTATCGTTTCAATAGGAAGTGATGAACTTGAGGGATATTTGTGAAATCGAACAAGGCCTGCAAACTGTACATTCTATTCAGCGAAATATTGATCTTATAACAGCAGGATTATTATTAAGCGGACAAATTACCATTGAAAGAATAATTGTAGAGCCTGTTGGATTTGCTTTAACAGCAGGCGGACCACTGACAGGAAGACCCCGACTTGAAGGAAAATTTGGCTCTCCAACATTAAGTTTATTAATCGATATAAGTGACATCGTCTTAGCTATTTTATTAATTACTGACCAGACCAATGTTTCCGGATTGTTTATCGGACCAGGTTTATTTAGTTTTAATATCACAGGGCCTATTTTTGGAGTCCCTAAAAATGTTCCTACATTACCCAATTTGGACAGGATTTTTACACAATTTCGCTGGATCGTATCCGAATATTTCGATGTAGATCCAAAATTTTTCATCAAATAAAAATAGGAAGTGATAATGATGTCATTAACAGATATTCCAACTATTAACCCCCCTGAAGGCTGGATATTTCTTCTATTACTTTCGCTCGTTATCTTTATCTTTTTCTTTACACAGCCTAAATCAAGTGATGTCGCTCAACTAAATTCTTTGTAACGCATCTTCAGTCAAAATTCACAGGATAATCTTTTTGTGAATAAATATACTACCCCCATAAACCATGATTATTCCCTAATCATCTTCATCTTTTTTAGTTTATAGAGAAAAAAACTAATTCCAAGCGTGATTAGTGAAAAAAGAATGGCAATGCTTGAGAATGCAAGCACGTAGGCATTATATTCAGCGATTTTTTCAATCAAACTATAAGCATTTATATTTAGAAAGCCTGCACCAACATTAAGCAAAAAAACCAG
>JAUZPL010000164.1 GCA_030705955.1 Bacillota bacterium
ATGATGTTACATTTCCAACATTAAAGGCTTCATAATCCTTTCCATTATAAATCCAAACGTTATAACTTGCAGCGCCCGGTACCGCATTCCAATTTAGATTTACATATCCAGTATTATTGCTTCCGGCTCCATCGCTATAAGAAGTTCCTGATGGAGTATTAGGACTTGGATAGTGATAATTTACGCCTAAAAGTGGATAATTGAAGGCGTTCTCAGATGCATAAAACTTTTTCCAATACGTCTGACCATTACCATTTGTATGCAGTTTAAACCCATTATTGGTTTTCGTCTGGTTGGACCATGATTGAACCGTACTGGTCACATCAAAGTTAGCCCATTGCCCTTGGTAAACACTAGATGAGGAAATATTTGTAGAGGATGGTTGATTGTTCCATGTTAATGTACTTGCATCCCAGCTTCCATTGACAGCGTCTAACCAAACCCCAGTTGGAGTTGTAGGATAATAGGAATGTCCGGTATAAATGCTAAAAGTAGCTGAATCAATAATTGTATTATTTAAAGAAGAAACATCGAATCTATTATAAGCATAATTCGTTCCCGTACTCCCATCATAGTAACCCACTTTTAGAGAATAATATCCTGCAGAAGAATCCCAAAAACCTTTATAATTTGTAGTTGGATATGCACTGGAAGTAAATGTATCAGCCCCACCGGTAGTTGGATCAATATAAACAGGGTACTTCCTTAAAGGATCTTTTAGCCAGTTTGGATCGGCTGTCAACTTTATAATCCAGGAATTACCGTTATTCTGAATATCAAAATCCACCTTATCTGAACGGCTCGGTTCACCTGACAGGGGATCAATATTGGAATCGCTCATAGATGGCTTAGGTATTGTAAAAATATTATTTCCACTTGCATCAGTAAAGTTAATTTGCCCATTTACTTGTTTTTTTAGAATTAAATCAGTACTTACCTTGAACTGAAAAATATTTTGACCTGCGTATTGATCTAATATCAAGTCTTCTTTAACTTGGTCATTAAACGAAATATTTCGAATCGCTACATGTGGGATAGGATTAAAATAAAAAATTTGATTTTGATTCTCTACCTTAGCTTTTTCATCCGTTGCTTGGATGCTCCCTGTTTCCCCATCCCCTCCCAAAAAGGAATAGGATAGGTTATGCCCATCTTTTTCTAGAGTTACATACTGCCCATTTTTCATTTTTCTCAAAAAGCTTACATTTAAATTCGTATTTTCTGTTGTCAATTCTTCCGTATTGGCTGGAGAATCAACTAGTTTAGTTGAGATAGGTTGCATCTTTTTATCTTTCATTCTAAAAATAGGAGAAGAATAGAATTCTTTAGTATATGTACCATCACCATCATCAAATGTTTTAGAGGTTGGGGTACGTTCCGATTCAACTTCCTTTCTCTCTTTCTTAGGAACGGTTGGCGCTTGTATTCCCTTCGCTGGCTTATTTGTTATTAGAGGTGCAGGTGGAGCATTTTTACTGGCAAGCATTTGATCACTAGTGCCTGAAATTTGTTGAGCATTTCCTTGAGAAGGAATGCTACTTAAAATTAATAGAATAGTAAGTAATAAAGCAAATCCCTTTTTAAGCATAAATTTTTTTGTCTCCTTTCAAAAACCCCCTAAATAATAACGCTTACAAATTTATTCTACGACTAAAATATCCAAATACCAACAAATTTTACCGTACAAAATCCGACATACGAAATATATATTCATGGATAAGGTTTAAAATATAGTGATCAAAAGTACCTCGCAAACCCATATTTTAAGATAAATAAAAAGAGTGCATTTTGAAAAAAGATTGTTCAAAATGCACTCTTCTCTAGTAGATTTAAGTTTGTTTTTATAAAAAGTGTGATATTTCATGGCGGAAATATTTTAATAGGTGTCGATGAAGCTCGTTCAACTATTGCCGTTTTTATAATCCAAAAATAATTTGAACAGTTTCAGAAACTAAGTATAATCATAATTAAATGCTTCCTATATTTTTCTATCTACAATTACTAATCTAATCCAAATAGTAATAAATAACTCTCGATACTCTATCAGTTACTTATATGGCTACATTCAACAATTCCTTGTTCTTCAATCTGGCCCTATTGCTGAATAGGTTAATAAAGGAAAATACCTAGTCAAAAACGAACGTTTTAGATAATCTTTTGGTCGTAGTACGTCACAAAAACAGCATTATTAATCCTTAAATGGATAAAATTTAAATAAATAATTAACTCTAAGGATGTTTTCATAATGAATGATTGGATTTACCAGCACATTATAAATACTTTGTATTTTGTAGCCTTTTTTGCTTCTTTACCTTTCATCGCAATAGGTGCTATTCTCTTCTTTTCAAAAAAGCAAAAGCAAAAAAATAACCCATGACCACTACTTATTATGGATCTATTTTTCCTTCACAATATGGTTCAACATTGCTACTGAATTTGGTCGAAATACGAATTACTTAGCAGAATACCATTCCTTTTGTTTACGAATTTTTTCTTGTCTTGCAACAAAATAAGCTTCAGCATTGAATTTTTTATCAATAAAATCAATCATAGCAACCAAAACAGCTAAACCCATGATAATATCAACAGTCATACCAACAGCAAGCCAATATCCGCGAACATAATATTCTAAAGTAACAGCAACGAGAATAAATAAAGTTAACAAAGCAGACCAACAAACCCATGCTAATCTATGAGTCATAAAAATTTCCTCCTAATTCACAATTTCTTTCTATTGCTACTCAACCCGTTCGAAATCTCTATTAAAGTCATCCGCTTTATATGGAAAGAACAATTCTTGATTCTTCACAATATAATCACCTGGTACCGCATCTTTGGTACCGTATGGTGTATCGATACAAATCACTTTATATTCCTCAAATACTCTGTGTGGTTCCGTAATAAAGGCATCTACTTCTGCAAAGTTATCTTCTTTTAACTGAATTGCTTCGATATCAAATGGAATCCTTCGGTATTTCGCCATCGTTTAGTACCTCCATGAATTTATCTAAAGTCATAACAACTAACCAAGGTTTCCGATCTACTTTTAAGGCTAACGCATCAGGCTTTTCTCTTTCGTCCAGTACCCAATCATACAGCGTTTTAAAACCATCTTTACGAGCTTTTACTTCCCACTCTAGTCCTAACCCATGCACATCGTTAGGAAATCCTTCTACAGCCCCAGAGAGGGGAGTTTTCACACCATCTATTAACTTGGAAAACTCCCTTTCTCGTCTCGCTCCTTTATCTCTGCTCTTTTTACCGCTCAATTTCTTTTACCCCCATGGTTTCGTTAAACAATTCCTCATTCCACGTTACTAGCGACCAATCAACTGCTAAGTCTTTGAGGAAAGAAGTATCAAAACCAGCTTCCACATCCATGCTGTATAAATAATCTTCGTGAAACTCTAATTCCAAATTTTTATCAGCCGGAATTCTATAACCCCATTTACCAATCGTGATTCTTACTAAGTGTTCGTGCGTATACGGGTTATTTTTCACTACATATCCGATCCAATCTCTATAATCCCAGTGAGCGACCTTTACCCAAGAACCAACATCGTACATGGTTAATCACTCCTTTTTCTTATCTTCATATATCCTTTCGAGTTCTTCTTTGCTGAGTGATTGTAGATATTCGTAGCTGTAACGTGTAGTCATTTCGAGAACGGCCCTTAACTCATCATTTGTCATCTTAATACCCTTCTTCCTGACGTTGATGATTAATTTTATTTTTAGTGTAATAGGCTTGTTCTACTTCTTCCCATGTAAATCCAAGCATTTTGCCTAAATGGATATATGAACTTATTAATTCGTTATAATCTCCTTTATTTTTAAAAGCTCCGAAATCTACAACTACGGTAAAAATCCAGTTAAATTGTTCCGTTACTGTTTCTCCACACTCTGGAAGTAAATAAAATACAAACGTATCTAAATTAATTTCTAATCCCAATTCCAAAATAAAGTGCAATCCGTCAACGTATTCTTCAAGTAATGGGTTTGTTTCATACTGAAATACCCCACCAGGATTTGCAAAACCTACACCAAATTTTTTTGTTCTTGGTTTTTGATTCTTACTCCAAAACTTAAATCCTCTCCACTCATTCGCACACTCGCCTAGTTCTACCAACAAAGCAAGAATCAATTTATTGAATCGGTCAGGTTCGTTATAGCCGATTCGGTCACGCAATATTTTTTGTGTTTCAAATAGCTTGGTTAAGTTCATGTTTCAATCCTTCTCTCATTTTCTCAATGGCAAATCGAAAAGCCTGACTCATGCTTGCTGCCGATCCTCTATGCAGAATTTTGCTGATTTCTCCAAATTCATATCCCTGTAGACGATAGAACAAAACTTTTCGTTGGTGCTTATTCACCTTTTTCAGCAATTCTTCCAGATACAGTTTATTAATGACATAGGTTTCCACATCTGTTTTTCGGTCGTATAAATAAACCTCAAAGTCATTGCCATCTTCTAATTTCTTTTGAATACTGATATCCTTTCGTGTATCCCGTTTTTGTGCGCCTAATCCTTCTAAAACTTTAATCATTTCATGCTTAACTAACATGTAAATAAAGCTTGTGAGCTTTTGCCCTTTTCCTGTTTGATAGCCATTAATTCGTTTGAAAATTTCTAACCGCCCTATTTGCATGAGATCATCCATGCTGAGCTTATAGATTTTTTCAATCACATCAACTTTGATGACATGAAGGATGGCATCAATAATCAATTTGTCAAACAAGTTTCTATTTAACATCTCGATGGCCGCCTCTCTCAATAAAGAGAGAGGACAACTATCGTCAAATTTTATGATGGTCCATAATTGGTCATTGGTAGCGATTGTATAGTTCATGGGTTACACCTCTAAAACGGAAGATCATCATCTTGAATATTTATGGTTCCTGAACCAGAAAACGGATCATTATCTACTTTGTTTTGTGTTGGCTTGTCCTGTTTTTTCTTGTCTTGAAAATCGAAGCTGTTCACAATCACTTCTGTAAAATTACTCGTTTTTCCATCTTGTTCCCATTTACGAATTTGCAACCTTCCACTAATGCCGATATTATCGCCTTTTTTAATGTA